>CAZKCF010000009.1:0-11699 GCA_964551365.1 uncultured archaeon | reverse complement strand
TGTGGACAACAAGGATAATTGTCCTAGCGTTTATAATCCTGGCCAGGAAAACACTTTGTGTGACGCCAGGAGTTATTCTGGGGGTATTCCAGATTGTAGTAGTGTGACGTGCGACAAGGAGGGTGACGCATGCGACGACACTGATGCTGACGGCATAATTGACACTGAAGAGGCGAAGATAACGTCGATATACAACATTAATCCTCCTTTGAACGCGAGAGACCGTGACAGCAACGACAACTGCATAACCGATGGTTCAGAGTACGGTTTTCTGCCTATAGAGAACATATTAAAGGACATTGCTGTCGCAGTTGGGGCAGTGTTCATAGTGCTTCAAGGCATCAGATGGCTTATGTCAGAGGATCCGTCGGAGAGGCAGAACGCAAAATTCGCCATAATATACATTGTTGCTGGCCTGATTATCCTGGCGGCTGGACGCGAAATAGTGATATGGATTATGGCGTATGAATGCACGCCAATGCCGCTTAGGGGATGCCCATGCCCGTCAGAGTGCACAGCCGTGCCATCTTGTGACAGCGGAGGCTCATGCCCTTACGTTTACTCCTTTGACGGCTTAGGTTACTATATGGAACACGAAGGCTATCCGTACTCAGTATTGAAACCTTGGGAGGACACATCTTACGCTGTCTTAAAACACCTTACAGCAGTAGACGGAAGTTACAGAATCAAACTTAGCGAAGAACTGCAGGAAACAAGCTACACCAACAGCATCGAACTGTGGGCAGTCGACCATCCGCAAGACAGTGAAGTATATCCAGACACGACGGGGGGATTACACACGGTCGAAAATCTGATTAAGCCGGAAAAATGCGTTGAAGAAGACGGCACAGACTGCACGGAGTTCATGGAAGCTGACGAAAGGTACTGGATTAGCAGCCTAGACGACAAAAAACTAGAGGACACCAACGGGGATTTGACCGTCGACTCATACAACCCAGACGACATGCACGATGGGATAATACTCACGTTCCCGAAACCAGAGAACGCAACAAAAGCAAAACTCCTGATTAGAGTTAAAGAGTCTGGCGCAGTATCCTACACATGGAAGAAATTTTTGAACATGATAGGTAAAAACAACGTTGACATGTTGTTGAGGTATGAGAACGACCCATTATGGAAGAGTATGCTGACTTCTTGGAAAGACAATGAGGGAATGTATCACGTACGCTTGTGGGACGGCAAGAAATGGGTGAATGCTCTTGACGTGGGTGTTGGTGCTGAAAACGGTAGTTATGTTCTTGTTCCATTGGAGCTTTATGACACGCCTGATGTGAGGGTGAAGTTGGATTCGGTGTTGTTCGCTTATGAGACGGACTACGCGTTCATAGATTACACGCCAGACCGGGAGGTGAATGTAACACGGTTAAAGCCCGTTAGCGCTGGCGTAGATTACGACTTGAGTAGCGTGTTGGCTGACGACGACAAGTATCTGGAGTTGCCTTATTCACAGCAAGTTGAGTTTGTTTTCCCTACAGTTGAGAACACAGGCGGCGGCAGGACGTATGTGGTTGCCGTTAGAGGTTACTTTAGGGAGTATGTTCAGACGAACGTTGAGCACAATATTGAGACTGTGGGCAACATAATCCGGTTCGTTAGTGAACCAGATTACGCAACGCGATATGGGATATTAAGGTTCTCTAAAGGCATTTGTGGGTAAGCAGCTTCAAGACGGTTTACGATAGTGGTTGACTTCAGGATAATTTTTTGGAGCCGTATTTATAGGTTATTTTCCCCATAGAGTAATGGAATGACTACGTTGAGGAGAATCAAGTGCGCGTTGTCTGCGGCGGCGATTATATTCTTTTTATCACTGCCGGCGATGGGCGCACTGTGCCCAGTTTTGTCGTTCCCCTGTAATACGGCGGCGGCTGAAAACCCGGAGTTGGCAGATTTGGCTGCGGGTTTGACTACTGTTGCAGCTGCCTTAGGCACGCTGATGATTGCTGTTCAAGGGTTGAGGTGGATAACCTCGGAGACTCCTCAGGATAGAGCTGACGCGAAAAAAGGTTTGACGTATATCTTAATAGGTCTTCTTATCGTAGCCATAACAGCTTGCCTGGTGGAGGGCTTGTACTGTCAGATAATAAAACAATATTTCGTGTGAACGACTTAGTTTCTGGAGGACTCGGAGGGCATTAGAAGCTGCTCTGTCGGAGGGTAAGTCGAAAGCAAGTCGGGGATAATTTCCGTGGAGTTGGTCAAGACGAGGGTATTGTTGCTCCACCAGAAGTAAACCATAGTAGGCGGCAGTCTTACATTATACAATGTCGCATAAATGTCTTCTCCGAAATCGGATTTTTGGATTGAACCCTTGTTCATCATCAGAGTAGTCCTCCAAAATGCTAAGGGTTTGTCGCTTAACGCGACGAGGTGAACCCGCTCTCCTTTCCGCACTTCCATCCAAGTCAGATTAACTACTGTGATTTGAGCTGACGGAACAGGCATTTCTTGAACGCGCACACTCTCAAGGGTAATGTTGGGCGGAACCATTAAAGCAGGCATCGTTGGAGTAGGAACATTGGTTTGGTTCAACTGGAGCGTAGAAGTAAGAACATCTTGGCCAGAAAACACGTTTTTTTCCGCCGGCTTATAAACGCTAAACAATAAAAAAAACGCGAGCAAAACCAATGCGACAATTAAAACCACCACAGCGTATTTCCTTTCACTGGCGCCTTTTTTTTCAACAGGACGTTCGACTGCGTCAGGAACATCCTCTTCACTTAGGTCAACCATGTCACATGAAAACTATCCCATCCGGCAGCTTGTTCAAGTATTTTTTGAAACTTTTAGGCCACTTGTCCTCATCAAACCCCTTCTGCGCTAAAAAGGCTGACATGTAGCGTTCTAGGCTGCCGCCCGCGCACCCACTCCATAATTCTTCCTTCTGGGATTTGACGTTGAATCCGTTAGGGTATTTGTCTCCGTTGTTTGAGCAATTTTGCACTTCAAGCCATCTGCCGTCGTAGGGTAAATATGCCTCCAAGTCGGTGGTTCCCACAATCATTCTCTCTTCATCAGCAAGCTTAGTGAGCCCAGACTGCTCCATAAACCACGGAGTAACCCACGCTTCGCGCATTTGAAGCTCGAACACGTCTTCCATTAGGACTCTGAGGCGTTCCTTCACTTTAGCCGCAGTCTCTATCGTCTGCTCCTTAGTCCCCACCCACAGTGTTTCTATCCTGTGCAGTTCGTCAACTCTTTCGAAGCCGTGCGCTCCCCCGGACTCGTAACGGTATGTCGGGCCGCTCCAGTCGAAAACTTTGATTGGAAGCGACTCGGACGCTATTGTTTCGCCCTCAATGTAGTGCCAGAATGGCGGGCACTGGGCGAACGCGAGTCCGCCGCGCGGGGGCTCGAGTTTTTCGGCGAGTTTTTCGAAGGGTATTTCGCCGGTTATTTTTATTATGTCGGTTATGTTTTCCCATTCTTCGGGCGCGGCGCTTTTTGGTGTTGTGAATAGGTATGGTGTGAATCCGCTGTAGTATAGTCCGTTCACGTGTCCTGATTTTTTCCATGTGTCCCATGTGACTATTTTGGGGAAAATCATTTCAACGAAACCCAGCGATTTGTAGACGACGTCTACGTATGCTCTCTTAAGTCCTTCGTAGAGTTCTGTCACCTGCGGGCCTATAATGAATTGGTTTCGGTGGGGTGTTCTTTTAATCCAATTGCGTTTGAGAAGCTCTTCCGAGGGGTTTTGGTTGTAGTATGTCTTATGTTCTTTGCCAGTGTAGATTACTTCGTGGTGTTCCTCTCGGACGCCGAACTGTTGTTGACGCACTTTTTCTTTGATTAGGTTTATCATGCGGTCGACGTAGTTTTTCTGCAGGAATTCTTCTCCCACGTCTTTCAGGACGAGCCTGCATTTTTTGCCTTCGAACGACAGGTTTTCGGCGAATGGTACGGAAACACCCTCTTTTGGGGGGTTGTCGAGCTCGAATGAAACCGCGTATTCAACAGCCTTGATAGACCGCACGCCAACGTGGTGTTTCTTGCCAAGCTCTTTAGAGAAATGATTCTTCAGCCTGAAAACCGCGTCATGCGGGCGGACGTACGTGCCGGATGATATAACCAAGTCCAAGTTGTCGCCTTCAACAAAAAAACGTTCAATCACCGCCCCCCGACCTTCGGGCGCACCCTTCTGTAGCAATGTCTTGGAGTTTTCTATGATTTCGTCGAACTTTATGTCCTTCAGGGTTTTGCTGAAGTTCATTCGACAGTTTAGTCTAAATTCCATTTTTTTACGGAACAAACGCCCTTAGTACGTCTTCTATATCGATTATTCCAGCAATCTTGTTTTTTTCGTCAACAACAGGAAGGCGTAGTATGTGTTTTGCCACCATTGTTTCTGCAGCTTCTTTCGCTGTCGAGTTTATGGAACAGACGATTGCGGGAGCCTTCATTATCTTTTTGACTTGGATTGTTTTAGCGCGTCCTGACTCTTTTGATAGTCTGGCTGACCCGTGTTTCAGTATGTCCATGCGGGTTACCATACCTACGACGTGGTTTTTTTCTATGACAGGCAGTCCTGAAAAACCAGTTTCCAGCATTTTACTCCAAATGCTTGCGAGTTCGTCGTCTGGCTTGCAGGTCACAACGTTCCGGCTCATTATGGTTTTCACGTCTTTTTTGGATGGCATGTGTTTTGTTTCAACCAGATTGAGGAGTATGTCCAGTGAGGATATGATTCCCACAATGTTTCCGTCAACTACGGGCAGCTGCCGGATGTGGTATTCCACAATCAGCTTTGCTGCGGCAATCAAGTCATCGTCTGCTGAAACAGAGATTATGTTGGTGCTCATCAGGCCTTTAACGGTTATGTTGGTTTTGGTTGAGGTTACTTTAAGTACGTCGCCTCGCGAGATGATTCCAACAAGCTTTTTGTCGTCTACCACAAGGAGCGCCCTGTATCCGTGTTTGCGTATTATAGACCTAGCCTTTGTGACCAAATCCGTAGGCTTGACGCACACGGGGTTTTTGGTCATCACATCACTAACAAGAACCATTTTTGTTATACACAATCGCTACAAGTCATGCATCCGTCAACGCTCTTTAGGCTTTCAGAATAATTGCCGCAGATTTCACAGATTCCGGCTATGGCGCCAAGTTCTGCTGCGTGAGCTTCTGCTATGTCCCATTGGCTTCTCTCTCTGATAAGTAGGTGTAATGCAGGTTCGATTCGAACTATGTCGGAATCAGACAGGACACCGATTATTTTACCCTTGTCTGAGACGACCAGCCGGTGTATGTCATTGTCTCTCATCATACGCGCGGCATCGTCTATGCCTGATTGGGGCGATATTGTTATCAGAGGGCATGTCATCACGTCAGATACCTTAGTCTTGGTCGGGCTTTTGTTTTCGGCGACAATCTTTGAGATGACGTCTCGTTCAGTTATTATTCCGACGCCATCACCCTTTTCTGTGACTATGACCGAAGAGATGTCATTCTTTCGCATAACATCAGCAGCCTTCTGCACGGTGTCTTCAACATCAACGCAGATTACTCCGCGCGTCATAGCGTCCCCGACCTTAAGTTCCTCTTCAACGTCCATTTTGCCTTACCGTTAATAACTTTAAAAGAGTAGATTTAAATACGAGTTTGGGTTAAAAAATGAAGTCGCCGTCATTCGAATTAAAGAGCAAGGATTTGGCCGGCAGGATAGGGAAACTGACGATAGGGAGCAGAACAATTGAGACGCCGGCGCTAATGCCAGTGTACAATCCGAACAAGCCTGTTGTTCCGATACGTGAGCTTGAGAAGAGGTTTAGTCCCGGAGTTTTGATGACGAACGCGTACATAATGCTGAAAGACAACAGGCTTGAGGAAAAAGTGCTGAAGAAGGGAGTGCACAAGCTTCTTGGATTCGACGGACTTGTTGCAACAGACTCGGGCTCATATCAGCTGATGGTTTATGGGACAGTCAGCGTGTCAAACAGAGACATAATCGAGTTTGAAAACAAGATAGGCTCAGACATCGGGTCGTTTCTGGACATACCGACGCTGCCCGACGCATACAAGCCCATTGTCGCAGAACAACTGAAGACGACGCTACAGCGAGCAGACGAAGCCTATTCCACCGCAGACTTTGTTGTGAACGCTGGCGTGCAAGGAGGCTGCTTCCTAGACCTGCGCGAGAAGGCTGCGCGCGAACTTGGCGAAAGATTCGGTTTGCTTGCTGTGGGAGGTATCGTGCCCCTGATGGAGTCATACCGTTTCCCGGAGCTGGTTGACATAATAGCCACAGTAAAGAAGAACATTCCTTCAAACAAGGTGGTTCACGCGTTTGGACTGGGACATCCCATGGTCTTCAGCCTTGCTGTGGCATTAGGCTGCGACCTCTTTGACTCGGCAGCGTACGCGCTTTACGCTCAGGACGGCAGGTACATGACTGTTGAAGGCACCGAACACCTCGATTCGCTGGAGTATCTTCCGTGCAATTGCCCAGTATGCTCGAAACACGGCGTCGGACTCAAAGACCTGCATGCGGAAAAGAAAATCAAGGAGCTTGCATTACACAACCTTTACGTGAGCTACGCTGAACTGAACAAAGTCAAACAAGCCATAGTCGACGGCAAACTCGGCGAACTCGTGGCCTTACGGTGTAGGGCGCACCCTAAACTGCTTGAAGGATTCGAGAGAATGCTTGAACACAGAAACTGGCTTGCGACATTAGACCCGATAACAAAGAAGAGCGGATTCTACTGCACCGGCGCGGAGTCAGAATACAGCACGGAAGTGGTGAACGCGCTAGAAAGGATTAAGCGCGTTTCCTCAGACAAGAGTGTGGATTTGAAGCCGTTTGGCATGGTGCCTGCAGCATTGCTCGACATTTATCCATTCAATTCTATAGCCACCGCAGAAGACCGGATGTCGTTTAATGTGAGCGACTTGGAGAAAATCCGGGCGATAATGGAGTACCAGTTCGGCTGCGGCGCTGGAATGCTCATTCCAGATGGCGTGAAGATAAAAAAATCCAGGAAGACGAGGAGGATACGCTGGCTGTACGACAAAAAAACTTTGATGGCTGCAGTGCGGGCTTCAGACCACTTTATTATACCCAAGCAGCCGCTGCTTGAATCATTGCACAAGAAATTCAAGAAACCTGTGCTGAGGGTTGTCGTGGAAGACGACGCCGTCTCGTTCATAGAGGAAGGCAAAAGCGTTTTCGCAAAATTCGTCGCTGAAATAGACGCTAACCTGCGGCCGGGGGACGAAGCACTAATAGTCGACAAAAAAGACAAACTCGTTGGCGCTGGAACGCTCGTGTTGTCTCCGAAAGAAGCCTTAGACTTCAACAGAGGAGTCGCAGTACGAGTGAGATAGTCATTTGACTGCGCCGATTTTGTGTAACGCGCATTTGTTTTTCGCGCTGGTTTTCTTGAGTTTCGCGTATTCTTTCTGGGGGAGGGTTAAGAGGAAGTTGTCCAAGTTTCTTGTCAGCGAGTAAGGTAGCTTATCCTCAAGCTGGAATCTTCGTTCAGACTTCTGCTCCATCTCGTATACGGCTGAAACAAGCCCGCCTTTGGTGACGTCTTTCGCCGAGTTTATTTTGACGTTCCCCAGCGCAGAGTACCATGTGTTGAACAACGTCCTCGCTTTTTCTAGTCTCTCGTCTTGGCTTCCCCACAATGGTTCGCCCAAAAGCGCTATTACGTCTCCTTTTTTCGCGCCACAGTCTCTTATGGGTTTTTTTAGAATTAGTTCGCCGGCTACTGTTAGGCTGCATCGCGGCTTAGTGTCCTCAAAAAGCGTGTTTCCGCCTAACAGGGGAATCCGCATTTCCTCAGCCTGACACCTGAGGCTTAGTATCATTTCTTCGATGTCTTCGCGCGAACCGATTACGGTGTCCAATGCGAATAATGGCCGGCCTCCTTTCACGATGACGTCGGTGGACGCGTGCAGTAGCGCGGACTTTAGGACAAGCCGTTTAGTGTATGGTCCGTCAGCGCTGAGTAGAAGTTTTTTTGTGCCGAATTTTATGCAGACGGAGTCGTCCCAGTCGCCAACGCCCATTATGGGTTTCGCGTATTTGTCCATGCTGAGCAGTATTTCGCGTATCCACTGTATTGATTCGACGTATCGTCGGACTAATGTTTCGTGTTCTGCGTTCATGTGGCGTGTGTTAGTGTAAGTGACTGTGTTTTGCGGGAAGAAAAGTGCGGCATTTTTATAAGATAATGTCATAAGGTTATATCAAATATTTCTCGGGGGAGGTGTGAGTTGACTGCTAAGGCAAAACCTAAGAAGGCCGCTAAATGTTGTAAACACTGCCAGGATTACGTTAAATGCGATAAGAGGGGTGTCTGCTGCCCGTACTGTGACTTTTACTTGAGGCGCGCGTGCATTTACGGGCGAAAGAATGTGAACAATAGCATAGACCCCAATTTTGAAATAACTAATTACAGGGGCGACGACTATGGCATAGACGACTATGAGGCTTACGAGGCCTCTGAGTGATCGTTCATGCTCCCCTCAGTGTAGCCACATAAGTCCAACGTAACATACCTGAACCCTAGTTGGGATAATTTTCTGGCAATCGTTCGCCGGTTGGATAAGACAAGATTGAAGTCTTGTGGCGTAACTTCCAGCCGCGCTATTGGGTCGTGGTCTCTCACGCGCAGTTGTTTGACGCCAAGCTGCTTGATGATTGATTCGGCTTCGGCTATTTTTTCAAGACGGGCTTTGGTTATTTCTTCGCCGTAGGGTATGCGAGAGGACAAGCATGCTCCTGAAGGTTTGTTGGCGTTGGAGAGGCTTAGTCGTCTGGCAAGAGAACGCACGTCTTTTTTAGTGAACCCTGCTTCGGCAAGCGGCGTTGATATGTTGTTTTCCTTCAGCGCCTTGAAGCCGGGGCGGTGGCTGCGAGTTTCTTCGGCGTTAGTTCCCTCCAGTATGGATTTCACCCCTCGTGCGGACGATATTTTCTTCAACACTTTAGCGAGCTCAATCTTGCAGTAGTAGCAGCGGTCCTTCGGATTGGACTTGAACTTTTTGTTCGAAAGCTCATCATGTTCAACAACAATATGAGGCACGCCTATTTCCCGCGCAACCTTGATTGCGCACTCAAGCTCGCTTTCAGGCATTGTCGGGCTTTTGACCGTGACTGCCATGGCGTTTTCGCCTAAAACAGAGTAAGCTACCGCAGCAAGCACGCTGCTGTCGACTCCGCCTGAAAAAGCCACGACGGCGCTTTTTTTCCTCCGTATAATTTCGCAAAGCCGCCGGTATTTTTCATCTAGCATTTTAAATACTTTAGCCATTATAGGTATAAGATGGCTTCATCAAGGATACCAGGTTTCTACAAGCTTAGTGTTGAGGAACGCGCCCTCAAGGTGAAAGAGAATGCAGGCTTAAGTGACGAGGATGTTGGTGTGCTTAAGACGGGTTTGCCTTTAGAGCAGGCGGACCATATGATTGAGAACGTCGTTGGTTTAACGCAGCTGCCGCTTGGCATAGCAGTCAACTTTCTGATAAACGAGAGAGATTATTTGATTCCCATGGTTACTGAAGAGCCGTCTGTTGTGGCTGCAGCCAGCAACGCCGCAAAGCTTGCGCGTGAGTCCGGAGGTTTTAAGACTTCAAGCACCGAGCCGGTGATGATAGGGCAGATACAGCTCACGGGCGTGGACCCCAATAAGGCTGAAAAAGAAATCAACACCAAAAAGCAGGAGATTATGGATTTGGCAAACAGCCAAGACCCGGTTTTAGTGAAGTTCGGTGGAGGAGTCAAAGACTTGCGCGTCAGGAAGATAAAAACATTAAAGGGGCCGATGATCATAGTCCACCTGCTTGTGGACGTCAGAGACGCCATGGGCGCTAATGCGGTGAACACGATGGCTGAGGCGGTCGCGCCGTACTTGGAGGAGCTTACTGGGGGGAGGGTTTACTTGAGGATTATATCCAATTATGCCTTGGAGAGGACTGCGAAAGCTGAAGTCGTATACAAGAAGGATGTTTTGGGTGAGGATGCGATAGAGGGCGTACTGCAGGCTTACGCCTTCGCTGAAGCAGACATCTACAGGGCGGTCACCCACAACAAAGGCGTGATGAATGGAGTCACCGCTGTCGTGCTCGCCACAGGAAACGACATCAGGGCTGTGGAAGCAGGATGCCATTCGTTCGCATGCAAGACAGGAGAATACAAGCCTCTGACAGTCTGGGAGAAAAACAAAAACGGAGACCTCGTCGGCAAACTGGAAATTCCTGTGGCGGTAGGCCTCGTGGGCGGAGCAACCAAAACACACCCCACTGCGCGGCTTGCAGTAAAGATTCTCGGAGTCAAAACAGCGCGCGAGCTCGGCGAAGTCATGGCTGCTGTGGGTTTGGCGCAGAATTTTGCAGCCCTTAAGGCGCTTTCAACGGAGGGCATACAGCGGGGTCACATGGAATTGCACGCCAGGAATATTGCTATTCTCGCTGGAGCCAAAGGCAAGGATGTTGACATGATTGCTGAACAGCTTATCAGAGAGAAGAAGATTCGCGTTGACCGGGCTAAGGAGTTGATGAGGGGATGAAAAAATACAAGATTGCTTTGATTCCTGGAGACGGCATAGGCCCTGAGATAACGGCTGAAGGCGTTAAGGTCGTGGAGAAGGCGTCTGAGCTATACAACTTCGAGGTCTCTTGGACGAGATACCCACACGGAGCAGACCATTATCTCAAGACTGGAGAACTTATTTCAGAGGACACGCTAAAGGGCATCAAAAAGAAAGACGCCATATACTTGGGCGCGTTGGGCGACCCTCGGGTGAAACCCGGTATTTTGGAGAAGGGTGTTCTGTTGAAGCTGAGGTTTTACTTTGACCAGTATGTTAACCTACGGCCAGTCCGATTGCTGGAGGGAGTTGAATGCCCGCTGAAGAACAAGACTCCTGCAGACATAAACTTCACTGTAGTCAGAGAGAACACTGAAGACTTTTACGTTGGCATAGGAGGCAGGGCGCGTGAGGGCGAAAGCAAGCAGACGCTTGAGATACTGAGGAGCCTGTATTCTGTGAAATTTGGTTTGGACATTGACGCCGACGGGAGTGAAATAGCCTACCAGATTGGAGTATTGAGTAGGGCGGGCAGCGAGCGTGTTGTCAGGTACGCCTTCGAGCTTGCCAAAGACACTGGCAGAAACAAGGTCACGGCAGTCGACAAGGCGAACGTCTTGGACAACATATACGGTTTTTGGCGCGAGATTGTTGAAGAAGTCTCAAAAGACTACCCCGGAATAAATCATGAATTCAATTTCGTTGATGCTGTGACAATGTGGTTTGTAAAAAACCCTGAGTGGTTTCAGGTGGTCGTAACACCGAACATGTTCGGCGACATCATAACAGACCTTGGAGCCATGATCCAGGGCGGCCTAGGTCTTGCGCCTGGCGGCAACATAAACCCCGATGGAATCAGCATGTTCGAGCCGATTCACGGTTCAGCCCCAAAGTATAAGGGGTTGAATGTGGCGAATCCTCTGGCGACGATATGGGCTGGCGCTTTGATGCTTGATGAGTTGGGTGAATGTGATGCTGGCGAGGCTGTTGTTGGTGCCATAGAGTCGGTTCTCAAAGAAGGCAAGATTCGCACGAAGGATTTGAGCGGAACGTCAACGACCACGCAGATGGGTGACGCAGTAGCCGAGAAGTTAATGGCCTAGTTTTTGGGTTCAGTGTGTACTACAACATCTTTTATTC
>CAZKCF010000008.1:0-13751 GCA_964551365.1 uncultured archaeon | reverse complement strand
GCCACTATTTAGGTTGGCGAGCTCAAACTGCAATGTGCCTGAAGGAGCATGATAAGTGCAACCTACGGCTGGGAGAGACAACGTATCTCCAGTACGCGTGTTTTTGACCTCGGCCTTAACACTCTGCGGGTGAGAGCCATCAGCATACTGTAGTGTCGCGACAACAGGATACGGTTCCCTAAGCTCGGCCGAACAAACTGAGGCCAACAACATTAAGAACACCGAACACAAAAGAATTTTCCTAAACAGCATTTTGTAGTAAATAAATAGAGAATATGAAGATAAAAAGAAAAAAAGAGGGAGACGGCGGGAGAAAACTCCCGCCGACCTATCTTATTCCAATCACAGGCGTTTATTCGGCGGATTTCTCACCAGCCTTCGGCTTTTTAGCCTTCTCAAGACTGCTGGCCTCTCCTTCACCGCCCTTCTTCTGCTTGCCCATGTACAACACAACGCCCGCTACGATTACCAGTATAACCACTACTACTATAATCGTGCCCCACGGTAGTCCACCAGCAGCCGGCGGAACAGTGGTTGTCGGAACAACAACTGTTGTTGTAGGCACTGTTGTAGCAGCTACAGTAGTTGTTATCTCCAATATTGTTGTTGTCTGAGGCACTGACGTTGTCGACTCAATTACAACAGTAGTCGTCTCGGGCACTGTTATTGAAGTGGTCGTGGTCGTGGTAGCTGGACCGCAGGAGGCAACGGTTATGGTAATCTCATTCTCCTTGAATCTTGCTTTTTCCACGTTAATGGTGTATTCACCCTCTTGTACTGGAGTGAACTTCATTTGACCGCTCTTGTCTGTCGGCCCGTAGAAGACTTTCTTGCTGTTTAAGTAAACGTCAACGTCGGCTCTTTCAATCGGGTCTCCAGTTGAAGTAGACGTGGCGGTTATTACAACAGGCTCTCCGAGGCATATGTTTGCGCCGTCAAGTCCAGCAGCATTCACATTCATCTTGTGCGTTCTCCTCACAAGTTCTGATGCCGCTGATGTTGTGATTGAAACGCTTGCTGTAGCTCTCGCGTTGCCTGAACCGGTCGCATTAACCTGGCCTGTGAACGTCTGACCACTTACTGTGCTGTTGGTTACTACGATTGTGGCCAAAACAGTTGCTGACTGCCCGCTTCCAGAGGGGAACCCGCTAGTTAACGCAAAATTGGTTGCGTTGAAGGTGAATGTTATATTCCCTCCAGCCATCACGTTAGCAGTAAGGTTTACGCCAGACAGGTTGTATGCTCCTGTGTTGGTTATGGTCAAAACCTCTGTCCCGTTGTTGCCTGGCTCAATGTTTTGAGCTATTGACGACGGGCTGATGCTCAAACCGTATAACGTTGTCGGACAAGTACACTCTGACGCATGTCCTGCAGGATAACATACGCCCGGGCACGAAGTAGCGTCTGTTCCGTCACACTCCTCACCAGTCTGCTTCACGTTGTTACCACAAACTAACGCTAAATCAACTGTCGCAGGAGTCAACGTTGTTGGAGCTGACGAGGCAACAGTTCCGGTAGTAGTTCCTGTGAAACCGCTACCAGCATCAATAGACATAGTCAACGCGTCCCCAGTGTTCGCGCACGTGCTGAAGTCGCCTAAGTCCATCTGGAGCAAACCAGACGACGGGACGTACACCCCATGCGCCGGGTACGCGATGCTCTGACTGTTTGTGGTGTCGGTTAGCGTCGCGCTTGTCAGGCTTGGCGGGTAACTACTGTTTGCCGCATAGGTTATGTAAACTAAAACTGGGTGTGGCGTGCATAATGCTGAAGCGCCTTGTACGCCAAACAAAATAGCTATCGTAAGCAATCCAATCAATATTTTTTTACTAAACATTTGTTATCACCTTCTTTTTTATATTAACCTCCTTTTTTAGCTGATTTTATCTTGTCCACGTGGTGTTCGCGTTAACGTTGATGAAGTATCCTTCACCAGCTTGTACTGCAAACTCATATGTGGGTATTCCGCTTATGTGCGTCTCGAACTGAGCTGTGCCTGAGCCAGTGTTCACATACCTGGCAATCATGGTCGCAGTAGTGTTTCCAATACCATTCAAAACACCTTGCGCAGTCGAGTTGGATGTCGTGCTAACCCACCCCAGAAGGTTCCATCCTGTCACAAGATTAGACATCACGGATCCGGGGGCGGTTCCTGATGCAGAGTATGTTTCATTTCCGCCGCAGTTCACAAAGTAGCCGTTTCCGACGGTTACGTTAAAGTTGTACGTTGGGATACTGTCAATGTGTGTTTCAAAAGAACCGGTTACACCGTTGTTGACGTATCTGGCAATCATCGTGCAGTTTGTTGTGTTGTCTAAAAACTCTTGGGCCGTGTACCCTGTAGCCATAGTCTGAAGCAACACTGCAACCAATGCTACTCCAGCTAAAACATATCCCGCCGTAAACTTGTGTTTAGTCATTTTACCACCCGATTAGCGCGTCCACGTGGTGTTCGCGTTAACGTTGATGAAGTATCCTTCACCAGCTTGTACTGCAAACTCATATGTGGGTATTCCGCTTATGTGCGTCTCGAACTGAGCTGTGCCTGAGCCAGTGTTCACATACCTGGCAATCATGGTCGCAGTAGTGTTTCCAATACCATTCAAAACACCTTGCGCAGTCGAGTTGGATGTCGTGCTAGCCCAACCCTGGAGGTCCCATCCTGAGTACAGGTTGGTTGTCAGCGCAGTTACTGCAGTACCGTTCAATGTCAGCGAGTCGCTGCTCGGGCAGTACACAAAGTAGCCGTTTCCGACGGTTACGTTAAAGTTGTACGTTGGAATGCCGTCAATATGAGTCTCATACTGCGGCGCGCTTACGCCGTTGTTGACGTATCTGGCAATCATCGTGCAGTTTGTTGTCAGATCCAAGACTTCTTGGGCGGTGTAGGTCACATTCAGGCTTACGGCCTTCATGTTCCATCCGCTGTAGAGGGTTATTGACTGTGATTGCACGCCAAGCGGGCCAGTACCGGGTGTTGGAGTGTCACTCACGCTGTATGTGCCGTCTGCGTTCAACACAAGCGACCAGCCTTCTGGGAATGACGTAGCCTGCAGCGGCGCTGAGAATATGAAGTCTGCCGCATTGTAGGACACAACATCAACGGCTGTTCCGTTCGGGTAAGTCAGTGTTATGGTGTCTGCATCGTTGTTTAGGCTGAAGTCTGCATCACCGTCCCTGTAGACTACTATGTAGCCTTGGGCAGGTATGACTGTGTTGTTGTCCATCGTCTTGCTGTCGGAGATTACTAGGACGCCTCCAGAGAGGTCCACCAGCTTCCATCCGTCTAAGTCAATGTTTGTTGAACCATTGTTGAATAACTCGACCCATTCGCCGTCGGGTTTGGCTGCGTCGTCAGCACCAACGGGGTTGGGCAGCAGCTCACTTATTCTTATCCCTCTCGGCAGTTGGCTTAGAGCGTTTACTGTGAAAGGCTGTATTGCGGAGTCAACCAGGTTTCCGTTAGCGTAGACTTCAAGCGTCGCATTGTAGTTTCCTGCGCGCGTTGCCTTCCATGTTATTGTGTAGGACATGTCTGTGGAAGTCCATGTGCCGCCGTAGCCGTAACCATAGCCGTAACCATAGCCGTATGTGTTAGGGCTGTAGCCGTAACCGTAGCCGTAACCATAGCCGTAGTCCCAGTTGCTTGAGGTTGCTGTGATGGTCATGTTTTGTCCGTTACTGCATGTCACGAGCTGGCTGCTTGCAGGAACCACTGGCATCAAGCAGTAGAAGTGTCCGCCAGTTGGAGTGTTTATGGTGAGTTTGACTTCACCATTCGACATTATATACTCGTAGTCGTTTAGTGTGACAGTACCTGTTATAGTAACAAGTTGTCCTAGAAAAATGCTCTGGATGCTGTTTAATGCAACGTCAATAGCAGAGCCCGGCCCAGATAAATATAGTAGGGTTATTACGGCCATAGTGAGTCCAACGGACATCACTCGATGTTTAGGTATCAATTCCATGTTAAGCAACCTCGGTAATATCTTATTTTATTAGGTGTATTCCTTTAAAAATGGATGTTAGTAATGGGGGATATGTTTATAAATACTCCCACATCACTTGGTTTGTTGTAAATCTATTAATAATCTTGGTTTAAAAAGCTGTCGCCAAGATATTTGTTTATTGCGAGGATATTACCTTGCTGTCATTCCAAAGGAATTGAGCTGGTGGCAGAACATTAACGCCATGAATCTTATACTCTAAAGTAGCCTCATCTCCGGCAACTAAAACACCTATCTTCCAAACAAGCTTGTCAGCCCGCCGGGTAACCCCCAACGTCGAAACATCAATCTCGGCCTTAGTGGGAATACCGTCTTCAAGAACGCAACTGGTGAGCGCCTTTCGGGTCTTGTTTGAAACCCTTACGATGACAAGACCCTCAGCATTGATCTCCTTAGTCAGCAAAACACCGCCTTTGAGGTAGATAAGCAAAGCTGGGACGGCAAGCGTCAGCAGGAACAAAAGCAGTAGAATCATGAATAGCAGCCACCACCAGCTGAATTTTCGGGCTGACGCGAAACACCTTGCAGGATCAACTTTTATTAACGACGTCTTGTTCAACGACTCAACAACGTCGTTAGACTCATTCAACAACAGCACTCGGACGTCATATTCACTGCGGACTGAAATATCAGGCACGACCCACTCAACAGAAAGCGATTTCACAGAATCCGGCTGCACCAAACCCACATCCAATGTCTTGTTGAACAAAACACTACCCTCCTTCTGAACCAAAAGATTTACTTTCCCTCGGTTAGACACCCTCGCGCTCAAAACATCAATGGTAAAGCTAACAGTGTCATTCGGGCAGTATGTCCCGTAAACGTTGTCCACCAGAACCTCGGTCACCCCGAAAGGACCCTTGCCCTTAGGCAAAACAGCCTCCCGGCTGCCGTAATCCAGCTTGACTGCCTTCGACTCGCCCGCACCCAACGTTATATTATAATATAGTATAACCGCACTGTCCCCGAGTATTGACCCGCCGCTGGGGGAGTAATCCCACGCAGTGTCCTTGCTCTTCTTCCAGTCAGCGATAATCACCCGGTCAGGATAAGTCAAACCAAGCGCCGGATCCATTGTTCCTGTGGCAACAATGGTGGGGTTATCCTGCGTGTTATAGGCTTTCCAGTACTTGAAGTTGAGTTCAGTTCCAGAGTAGGACTCCTCGATTGTTTTGAGGCCGTCGCCGGGCACGTAGATGGGTGCGCCGTCGTTTATGCCGAGCATTGTGTCCAAGTGTAGTCTTATGCCGGCGTCTATTGTGTAGGTATTTTGGTTTGCGACAGTGATTTCAATTGAGGTGCCGTTTTTTATTGACTTTAGCGACTGGACTAGGGTCACGTTTTCGGGTAGAACCCATAGGGCGGTTATTTTATCACCGACTACTGAGGGTTTTTTCTCAGCATATGGGTCGAGTAGTATCGCGTCTTTTGGGTGGGATGATGTTGAGTAAACCTTGTCGCCAAGTTTTATGGAAAGGAATGTTCCTGGCCATGGTTTAGGGTAAAGGTAGGTTAATTTCTCCCACTCCCTGTTGTAAACACCGCCTATGGAGAATGTGCCTATGTTTTCACACGCTTCAGCGACCATGTGCACGTCGTTTGCAGTGTCCTTGAGTTCAACAACGCACGAATCCGCGGAAGCTAATGATGTGGATAAGAATACCAGCACAATAGACAACGTAGCGTACAGCTTTTTCATTCCATTAAATTAATTTAATTGAATATAAATAAGGTGGGCAAACCGTATTGAACAAGAAAGATGATTCCAACACTCATAACTATAGAGTATGATACGGCAACACGGATTTACTCGCTGGTAAGCAATCCTGATGTGATAATAGCAGTAACGCTGATAGTCGGCATAATCGTTCTTGTAATACTAAAGTATATTGAAAAGAGGGACAGAAGACGGCAGATGATAATCGATAATGAAATCATCATGGCAAGACGACACGAGCCAGAAACCCCCCGAGAGGAAATCCTGCCCACAAGCCCGAACAGACTGCAGGAGAAGGAAGAAGAACTTAGGAGAGTTGAAGAAAAACTCAAAGCCCGGAAGAGAAAAGACCTGGAGGAACGAGAACTCGAATTACGTAAAAAAGAAGATGAGTACAGCAAAAACCCCGAAACACGAGAGGAAACCGCAAGAGGAACCGCAACGACACACTACGATATCGAACGAACAACAAGCAGGCTGAAACAGCTTCAAGACGAGAGACGGCGGATAAAGAAGATGATCGAACTCGTGGAGGAGAGATACGACCGAGGTGAGCTGAACAAAGACAGCTTCACCAAGATGATAACAGAATACCAGAGACAACTAGTTGACTTGGACATAAAAATACGCGACGCTGAAGAAACCTAACTTATCCTAAAGCGCAGTATGGCTGCTTTACCACCGAATGTTTTTGACAGCTGGAAGCCTTCCTCAAACTCGTCTGAAACAACCTCTACGTCAGAGTTCGCGGAGTTGGCTTTCACGTAAAGGTCTTCTATGACCTTATCATCCAACAATGTACTGAGCATCAGAACATCAACGGCTTTGGCTTCGAGGGCAACATCAACTGACGGGCCGTAAGCGATTGGCGGACTGTCGGAAACCAAACCCTGGAAAAAACGCTGCATAAGCTTCTTATGCCTGACCATCTCAACACTACTCAAATCATCCTTAGCGGCTTCAACAAGCTCGCGTATCCCGGACTCGTCAGTGTACGTTATGTCCTTTACAGCAATAATCTTCTTCCGGAGTTCATGGTGGAGGTAATCGCCCTTGACAAAATCGTCCTTCGTCGAAGCAGGACCGCCTATCACAATACCCCTCAAATCCAAAATGTTCGGGAGAAACGCATCCTCCGCAACAGAAGCCACACGAACCTTAAACTCATGAGACTGCTCATCAATCATGCGCTCGAATCTTCTCTGAGACTGCCCGCCCGCGCGGTGCTTGCCGTGGTAGCCTGACGTAAGCTCTTTGATGACGTTGTATCGTGTCCCTTTGAGTGTGGCGATGGTCGCGGTCTTGTTGTCTATGGCTATGAGACCGTAAACGTCTTTTGGAGCGATTAATGCTTCAAGAGGCTCTGTTATGAAGGTTTGGTCGCACCGGTACAATCGCGTTGATATTGGCTCGGGCGGTTCAATAGCCCATAACTTTAAATCCTGCACGCCCTCTCGCTCGGAGATATTCCCGCAGAATAAGGCCAACCCGTTCGGCGGCGTGGACTTGTAGAGCCTCAGATACTGTATCGTCTTCTCCAAGGCGTCTACGACATTTTTTCGCGTGGCCGTGGATTTTATATTAGATGCTGTGCCCTGCTCGCTTTGAAGCTGAGCCAAAATTTTGTTCATATCATAATCTTTTGGAACGTAAACCGAAATCAACTCAGTGTGCCTGCCGCGCTTTTCCGTAAGCTCGCGTATAATCTTTCGTAGTTTAAACTCGTGCCGTGAATCCATTGTTGAATAGAATGTGAATGACGGGTAAAATACTATAGTTTGTCGGAAATATCGTATCCTAGCAGGAGTATTGCTAGAACAAAGCCGACGTAGTTGTAGTAGATAAAACGCGAGAGCATGTGGATTGTGAGGAGCAGAATTGCTGAGTTACATAAGAAAGTTTTGATGGTGTTATGTTTGGCCTGCCAGACGATAAGGACGGTCATAACTAACATGGAGACTATTGCCTGAAGGAGAAGCAATTTTGCGGGAGGTATGATAGGTATTATGCCGTTGATTGGGGGTAGCTTACGTCAGACAAACCAGTCAAATAAAAAAAAGTGTCATCCACAAAAGAAAAAAAATCCCACAACAAAAAAGGCAACAAAACAACAAAAAAAACAAAAAACAACGGAAAAACCAACCTAAAAAAAGAAACAAAACCACGAGCAAAACCACCACACTCAAAAAAAACAAACAAAAGAAAAAAAGGCACAAAAACCAACGCAGTCTGCTTACTCAAAACACCCAAACCAAGAAAAAAAGAAGACAAACCAAAACAACCCCTAAACAACAAAAAAACACAAACACAAACCCAAAACAAAGGAACAACATCGTTGACACCCATACCAAATTCGTACGGGAAAAACGCAAACGGAATTAAAAACAACGTTATAAACCGCCACCAAAGTGAAACAAGCCTGCGGACGAAAAAAACAAAAAGCACGAGCAAAACAACATTCAGGATCCTAGCGTCATAAAAACCCACTGCATCCCGAAAGACAAGATAAAGCGGCAGATTAGACAAAAACATCATGGGGGGATACGCAAAATGCAACAACGCAGGATTGAAACTACCGGAGTCGCCGACCCCGCCGCGAACCCCCTCCAAAACAGCCATACTGAAGTTAAAGTAATTCTCAGCATAAGGATTTTTACCTTCAACGACAAACGCGAGGGCGTCATTAATCTGCAGAACACTATCCCAACACACACTCTCAGGACCACTCTCGTAGCGCAAAAACACCAAATAAAGTGCGGGAGACACAACAACGACTAAAGAAAAAACAGCGAAAAAAGCCGAAAAACGGGAGCAGACTTTTTCCGGGAAGTAAACTCATTTTTTCGACGTCAGATTGAGGATCTTATCTGCATCCAGCTCGAACGCCGTTACAGGAACCTCCAAACCAAAGTCGTGCAAAACCTTCGGCGAGAATTCGCCGAAAAACCCGACTCCAACAGACGCACAGCGCCCAGGTATGAAGCTATTGTGGGCGAAGTTTGTGATGGGATAGTCAGCACCAAGAGTCTTCAAGACACCTTCTAGGACTGCTTTCATTTCCGAGAAATTTGTTTTGGAGTGGGCTACGGCTGCTGCGATGTGCCGGACGTTCTTGCCGTCTGGTTTGATGCAGTCTCCAATCTCGAATATTTTCTGTGGGTACTCTTGGTTTTTGTTTTTACTGAGGAAATTAATTAGAGAGGGGATTATCCAGGTTCTACAAACAGAGTGTTCGGCAGAAACCGGGTTCTCAGCCTCGGTGACAATTTCTCTGTTGACGTTCATTCTGTCAAACAGGTCCTGCGGGTTAGTCATTACAAGGCTCATTATTTCCTGGAAGCCGCCGCCCACCATAATCGTCCGGATTTTGCTGGAAAAGTCTTCAAGCGGGTTTTTAGCGGCAGTTGTGTGAACCCGAATTTCTTCGGGTTTGAAGTTCATGTAACCGTATGCGATGGCGACATCCTCGACTAGGTCGAACGCGTGCAGAACGTCGGTACGATAAGCCGGCACCATAACCTCAAGCACGTCTCCTTTAACTTCCACGCCGTAACGCATTTTCTCCAAAAGTTTTTTGACCTCAGACGCCTTGAGTTCTGTCCCCAAAAGCTTGTTGGCGTAATCTAATTTCAGTGGCATGCGACGGGGGTTTAGGTTAGGGGAGTCCATGATACGTATATTGTATTTAGCATATTTAATCAAGGCAGTTAGGTGGGATTTAGTTTATACAAAATGAAACTAGATTCGGATGCAATCATTTGGTGACTATATTGCTGGAGTATTTTCTCGCCTGTTGAGCACCACTTTTCGTCTTCGTCGCAAACGTACGTAGGGGGAATTAACATGTAGATGGGCTTTTCTTTAACCTGAGGCAAAACCTCCGTGATGACTCTAACGGGATCAACTGTGTCGTCAGGGTAGTAAAGCACTGTTTGGTTTTCAAACATCAGTAGGTCGTATGACCGAGAAACTAACAGCACTGAGTCGTCTTCGACAAGAGACAACACGTCGTTCGAAAGTGATGCTATGTTATGCCTGAACTGGTTCCCAAATTTCACGTCGTTTATGTTGAGTATGTTGGAGACAATCAGCATCAAAAAGAGTATGACCGTGAGATTATAGTTCTGACTGTTGAGCTTTCTGATACTCAAAAAGCAGAGGATGATAAAAAACAGTATTAGACACCATGATGACGCCAGAAGCAGGTTATATGCGGTTGAAAAATAAAAAACAGGCAGGATGTAAAACAAAAACGAAGAAACCACGAGCGTGGGGAACAAACGCTCGAATTTCAGATGCTTTGAAAGGAATGCGGAAGAGACCACGACAAGCAGGGGTAATACAGAGAGCAGGTAACGCATGTTGAGCGTCCATGCACCGAAGTCTCCAGCATGACCCCGCGTATGCACGACCATCAAAACAAGCAGTATGTGCGATAAGAGAATGGACTTTAACTCCACGGAAATCTTCCGCACGGCAAACAAACCAGGTATGAAAGCTACCATGTAGGGGCAAGACTCTAGAAGAGACTTCTGCAAACCAGAGTAAGCATCTGGCGTGACCCAGCGGAAAAAAAACATGGAAACAAAAGCCTTAAAGTACGACAAAAACCTGCCCAAAACCGAAACACTTTCTGTTGAACCCGCAATCAAATCCCCTGCTTGGGCTTTAACAAAACTCGCAGGCCAAACAAAATAAACCGACAAAAAGAACAGTAGCAATAGGATTGCCTTATCACCTAATCTAACCGGCGTACTGCGGCGGTAAAACAACGGGACATATAACGCAGCCAGCGGCAGGAACATGTAGTAGGCAGTCCAAACACAAAAAACCGAAGACACGATTAGCACCGGAATCGCCACATGCCGTTTCAACACATCAAAGTAGAGTATCACAACCTGACACAAAAGAAAAAACATTGTAGCGAGCGTGTGATACCATAGACTAGTCGAATAAAACACAGAAAACGTGCAGAACGAATAAACAAGCGAAGAAAACACGGCTACTGTTTCATCGAATATTTTCCAAGCCATAAAATAAACCAAAACAGTAGTCAACAGCGTAACAATAATGTTGAAAAACTGAAGCCCACAGAAACCAAAAATCCAGTAGAAAACGGAGGCTAACAGAGGATACATGAACTTTGTCTCAACCATGTCAGGATAAACACCAAAACCGTTGAAGGAAAAAAAGGCAGGTAATGCAACCTCAGACTGCGTTAACGAGAACGCCGGAAAATATGCCGTACTGTACAACGACTGTTTCTCGGCCAATGATTTACTTAAGTAGTAGTACTCGCGCTCGTCGGGTGAGAAAAAACCGTGTTGGATGCTGAGTGAGTATAGTATGAGAGATGCAAGTAGGATTAATGCCAGTTTTTTTATAGGAGTCATGTTATCTCGTATGCTATTATGTCTCCGTCATCGTAGACGGGCTTGGATATGTTTAACATCAAATCATTTATTTTCTGGAGATAAGTTTCGTTTGTGTAGACTTGATTGCGGAACAATGTTCTGTGAACCAAGACATAGCGGATATCGTATTTCTTCAACGTAATCAAGGCCTCGTCGCTGGAGAGTGTAGCGTTGAATGGGGGCGTGTTAAAAACAGTGAACAACGGGTCTTTCCTGAGGACGTCCATCGCGGTAGATGGAATCCTGTCGCAGTAACCCCCAATCACCCGTTTATTGTGCACGGTTTGGTAGTACTCGAACTCGTTGATACCCCATATGAAGGTGGCACTTCCGTAAGGAATGTACAATGGTGGAACCGGAACTTCTAGTATAGCGTAATCACCATCGTCAAGCGATAAGTTCTGATAAACCTCCGGCACTCCAATGTCAGACATGTAAACTGGCACCGCCAAAAATTCGAACAGAATCAACGCTGAAACAAAAGCTGCTGCAAAATTCCGTCGCCTGAAACGCCCAACCAACGCTTTGAATCCGTAGCCTGACAGTATGGAAACAGAAAGCACAACAAGAATCATGAAACGCACGGGCGCCCGAAAAATGCCGAACAAGGGTAATGGGTATAGTAGGACGTACGGGAGGGGTATTGAGAGTTTGCCTGCTATGTGTAGTATTGGGCCTAATGCCAGCACGAAGAATATTATCAAGTTTAGAGTCCAGAATTGTATCGTGCGTCCGGTGATGGAGTTCAATATTTTCATTGACAACAGGATGGCCGTGCACACGACAGCAACGTCGAAAAAAGTTGTTGAAGTCAAGTACGCTAGAATTGTAAAAGAGGTTATAGTGAATAAGATTAGCATTAGGCCCCAAGTTGGGTGCAACATGATGAGAGTATTTTTTTTGTTACGAAGCCAATCGGAAAAACGCTTCTTGTCAAACAAGTAATAAAGCACCAAGATTAACGACACATACCCTACGGGCAGTACTTCACCGTATCCATCACTTGTCTTCAGAGTCCCAAAAAGTTTGGTGTAGCCGGCAAACAGGGGACTATGAGGGTTGGGCATTATAGGAGATAATAAGTCAAGAGAATAGTATATCGACGCCTGTATCGGCGTCTGCATGTATCCCCCGCGAATAGTCTCAACGAACATTGGATAGAGAATGGGAAGCAACATAGCCCCCGCCAAGAGGATGACTGGCATAAATTTCGCTTTAAATGAGCTGATATCCAACGCGCGGTTATACCAGTAGTAAAGTATGAAGATTAGGGTGAACAGCGCAGCAAATCCCATGTACTGCCATTCGCCGAGGGAAACAAGCAGGAATGATACTGCCGCGTACACTATGTTCATGCGTTTTTCTTCCTTCAGCAGTTTGAACAAACACAGTATGTAGAGGGGCAGCCACTGTGTGCTCAGCAGGTTAAGGTGGCCTGCGACAACTTCTGTGAAATGCATGGGCGAGAAGGCGTAGATTAGACTTGATATGAATGCTGCCCATGAGTCTTCAATCAGGTAATGGGCTAGGAGGAATGACGTGTAGCCAGCCATTATGAAAGACAGCAGGACTAGGAGGTTGTATGTTTCAGTCAGAGTGAAAAAATATTGCATGGGAAGTGATAATAGCATGTTTAGTGGTGTGAGCGACCTGAACGCGAGACTCAAGCCTGTTGGGTAAAAAAGATAGTCTGTGTAAAATAGATTGGAATTCAACCCTATCATGGACTGTTTGCCCCACCATAGGTCCCACAGATAAAGCCACACGTCGTCTCTGCCGGCAACCTTGTCTGAGATGTGAAACAATATAGGGTAAGTGAACACTGAAGCCAACAGGACATAGGTTACAAGCACGGTAAGATGCAGTCTGAGGCTAGGCCGTGACATAATATATCTAAGGCAGATAGTATTAAACAATGAGGACGAAATGGACTTTAGGTTTAATACTGCTGTTGAGTGTTGCGTTCAGAATTAAAGACTTGGAGACTCTGCCAATGTGGTATTGGGACGAAGGCAATAGCATGAACTTATCTTGGAACTTACTACACGGCAGAATGCAGCTTTTTGCCCTAAAGTACGCTTTTGTGCCTCACCCCCCGTTATATTACTTAATTGGAGCCGCAGTACTGGGGTTACTCGGAAACAGCATACTATACCTGCGAAGCCTAAGCGTCCTCTACAGCATACTAACCACACTCACAGTATTCCTGCTTGGCAGGGAACTGAAAGACGAGAAACTCGGCCTGACAGCAAGCCTGCTTTTCGCATTATACCCGTGCGCAATATACTGGAACCGGATGGCGTTCGCGAACGTGCAGCTCATGTTTTTGGGGGCGCTGTCAACCTATTTTTACATGAAAGGCGGTAGGAGCACGTATCTTTCGTGTTTGTGCGCTGGTCTCGCGTCGGTCACACAGTATCCTGGTTTGGTTTTTGTTTTGGTTTCGCTGGCGCTTGTGTTTCGGTATAGGCGGCGTATGTTTTTGGGTTGTTTGTTCCTTGGTTTGGCGCCGTTTGTGTTGTATGTGTTGTTGATGTATGCGCTGAGTCCGGAGTATTTCACGTTTGATGTTGTGTACATGTTGTCTAGGTTTAGTCTGAGCTTGGGTAGAAT
>CAZKCF010000007.1:12580-14353 GCA_964551365.1 uncultured archaeon | reverse complement strand
GGCTTAACTTCTGTGTTCGAGATGGGAACAGGTGTTTCCCCTCCGCTATGACCGTTGACCGAGTTATTATTGTGCAAGACTAATATAAAAATGATGATTCCGCGCTCGCATCCGAGGAAAAAGTCGCTGGAACAGCGACACCGGGTTGTTGAAGGCCTGAAAAAAGGTTTTGTCGCGCACGCTGGGCTTATCGCGCACGGCCGCGGCGAAGCATTTGACTATCTTATTGGAGAGGAGACGACGAAGAACGCCATGCAGGCTGAGAAGGCGGCTGCGGCAATGCTTTTTTTGGCTGAGAAGCCTGTTATTTCCGTGAACGGCAACACGGCCGCGTTAGTTCCTGCGGAATTGGTTAAGCTGGCTGACGCAGCACGCGCCAAGCTGGAAGTAAACTTGTTTTACAGGACTCTTGAGCGCGAGAAACTGATTAAGAAGGTCTTGGAAGATAACGGCGCCAAGATGGTGTATGGCGTGGGGGACAGGCGGAGGAGGGTTCCGGGCTTGTATTCGGAGCGTTCGAGGATTGATGAGGCGATAGCTGAAGCCGACGTGGTTTTAGTGTGTCTGGAGGATGGAGACCGGACTGAAAAGCTTGTTGAGTTGGGCAAACGGGTTGTTGCCGTGGACTTGAATCCGCTCTCAAGGACTGCGCGTAATGCGCATGTGACTGTTGTGGACAATGTTGTGCGGGCTGTGCCAAAGATTAACGAGTATTTACTGGAGTTTAGGAGAACAGGTAAACGTAGAGCGGAGTCTGTTTTAAGGCGCTTTGATAACCGGAGGAACCTCATTGAAGCTGAACATCTGATACGCGCGGGTTTTAGAAGAAGCAAGTACGCGTGATGGTGTCAAACGCTGAATCTCTTTAGCGCTTCTTCTTCCATGAAATGCAGTTTACCGGGGATGATGATGGTGTGAGGTGGTTTCCCGAATTCTTCGGTCAAAAGCTGTTTGGCGTTCCCGTATTTTATTACCGTGTCTCCGCCAAACCGAGCGACGCCCACGCACATTGTTTTTTCAGTGAAGACGCCTTCTTTTTTCGCGCCTTCTATGTTGAGGAGTAGTTTAACTGCGTCGTTAACTGTCATGTATTTTTCTGCGTCGGCTTTAACGTCAAGGAGCACGAGAGTGTGCAGGCCACTGGCCTGATTTTGTTTTACGACTTCGTAGGGAGTCTTGGGAAAATAGCTTTTTTCTGGGAACGCCATAGTAGTCGTCTTCCCGAATTTGTATATTTGCAGACCCGTCTCGCCTACAGCAGAGTAGACTGAAGAAGAATGCACAACTTGAACGGGAATAGCTTTTTTATGAGCCCTCAAAACCAAGTCAATGTGGGTTGTTGCAACCATCGGATCTCCGGAAACAAGTAGAACAACGTTTTTATCCGTATTCCTAAGCAGCGTGTCGTCAGGGTGCTCCTCAACGTCAGAGCGCTCCAAAGTAGTCACCTTCTTGTTTATCATTGACTCCAGCCTGCTGAAGTCTCCTGAAAAAAAGTTTGTGTATCGTTCAACGTAAACCACGTCAGCCTTCTTCAGGACTTCAAGACCGCGCAGGCTCAGGTCGCGTTCGTCATATAAGCCTAATCCAACAAGGTACAGCATCTTGTAGTAGAATATGTTCGTAGTAGAAAATTAATGCAAAAAAACAGCAGAGAATAGAAAAGTCAAAATAAAAAAAAAGAAAGGGGGGCGCGTCCTTTTTTTAGGACGCGTCTTTGTCGTTCCGCTTAGTGGACGTTGTCGTTCAACCAGTCAATCAACGCGTTACCTG
>CAZKCF010000007.1:0-12570 GCA_964551365.1 uncultured archaeon | reverse complement strand
TGTGTCTGCAGCGGTCCATCCAGCAACAATCAACTTGGTACCGTCTTTCTTGACGATGTACTTCATTGACGCTGCTGCGATTTCGTCTGCAGTTACGGTAGACAGACCGTTCACAGCTGGGCCACCGACTATGACCAGGTTTTTGGTTGTGTCGGCGCTGACTTCAGGTACAACCAGGTTGCCAACTATTGAGTTGATGGTTGTCTCTGTTACTGTTGCGGTTGCTCCGGTTCCTGATACCGCGAACTCCTCAACAGTGAATGTGCAGCATCCAGCTGTTTTGGTTGCTCCAACGTCGGCTTCAGTAATGGTTGTTTCCAGTACTGTTGCTTCTTCACTCGTCCCTATGAAGGTCGTTGCGTCGACGGATTCTTGTGGGTGCACTATTTCAATGCTCTCAATCTGGAAGTCTCCGCCCCAGTCAACGCTTATTGTGTCTCCTCCTTCAGGCAATATTAGGTCAGTGTCTGTGTCTTCGTCCATTATGGCCTTTACTATTGCTGGTCTTGAGGAGTTCAGTGACACATTCAACGTTGGGCTGGATGTGACGCTGTACAACGAAGTCTTAACAGTCTCGTCGTAGTATAGGTCTGTTGACTCGTTGTAGTTCCTGTCTGTTATGTCGATGTAGACGTACTCGCCATCTTCGTTTAGTACTTGGATGATGGTGTCGTCTGTGTCGGCATCAGCTGCGGGCTCGTTGTAGTCGTTTACATCGACGCCTGAGCTGCAGGTTGTTCCAGCGTTGTTCCATGCTTGGCATTCGTTGATAACACTTATGTACAGGCTGTTTCCGTTTATTTCCATGTCCTGTAGCGGGCCTCCGAAGAACGCTGAGTTTATGCCTATTGTTTCGTTCTTCCTTAGGGTTGGTGTTGCAACGAGATATAGGTCACCGTCGGATAGCAACACTGGGACGCCTAGTATGGTTCCGTTGTAGACATCGCTGTCTGCTTGTACAGTGTCTGGGCTTATTGATATGTCGTCATCGTCTTCAGCTGCCTGCTCGAATGCTTTTGTTATTAGGTACAGCTTTTGTCCTGACGAAGCCACTGTTATAGCGTCCAGCTCGTAGTCGTCTTTACCGCCGTCTAGTACGTCCGTTAAGGTCACTTCGTATCTTGTGTCGTTGACCTCATCACTGTTGTCGTACTCGTAGACTTTTCCGTCTATGACGAACTTGTCTCCTTCGGAGAAGGGACCTTGGTCCATCCTAACGTCGTCTACTCTGTTTCCACCGTCGTCAGTGAAGCTCAACAGCATCTGGTATTTGCCGTCCTTCTCTAGCTTAATGTTTCCTTCACCTTCGCCTGAAACAGGTGTCTCACGGAAGTCGTTTGTCCTGAATCCGTTGAACACAAATTGGTATGTGCTTGGGAATTTCAGGGCTTCGTCTTCTTCCAGTGTTATTTCGTGCCTGTAGGTTATGGTTATGTTCTCTAGGACGGTTCCGGCGTATCCTTGGTATTCAGTAACCTCATCGGAGGTTGTTGCTGCGTGAGTAGAGAATTTTACTCTCCAGTATTTCTGGGTTTCTCCGCCCCACTCAAGGTCTTTGCCGTCTTCCAGCTTGATGTTGGTTGTGGTGTCGTATGCGATTATGGATGCTGTCGCAACTTGGTCTGCTTCTTCAGCATATATACCTGCGATCTCCAGGTCGTCTACGATACCGTTTGCCATCTTGGAGACTTGTGTCTGCACTACGGTCCCGTCTGGTTTTTCAACGTCGAGCAGTATTCCAGCTACTTGGTATTCTGCACTGTAGATTAGGTGGTCTATCTTGAACTTGTAGCCCATGTATTCTGCAGTGTATCCTTCGCTGGATATGTCTTCGAGGATTTTACCCTTAGCGAGGTATATCTCGTCGTTTCCTTTTATGTCTTTTACGTAGTATTCCTCACCGAAGAGTATCAACTTGCCTCTGTACTCGAAGTCGATTCCTGTGGCTGCTGATGCTCCAATCAAACCCATTGGGATTTCGCCAGTGTCCAGTATGTAGGATATTGCGTCTTTGCCTATGTCCATTCTCAACCCTTCTGAGTCGTCTTTCTGCATTCCGTACTCGTACCAGGTCATTGCACTGTAATCCACCTTAATGGATTCTGCCACATCGTGCGATGGGTTCTCAAGCGAGTCAAGACATAGTGTCTGACAGAACAAGCAGTGAACGTTGTTGTACGTTCCTTCTTTTAGGACGCCGGCTTCTGTTCTCTGCTGTGTGTCACAAGCTAGACTGTAGGAGATGAACTCCCCTTTTTCGTATATGTCAGTCGTGTTTGAGAACATCAGGCCTACGTCTTCATCATAGAAGTTTTCGCTCAGTACTGTCAGGCTTGACTGGGATTGCTTGAATTTACCAGTCGCTCCTAGAGCGGAAACACCTAGGGTTACTGAACCCGCAGCTGTTCCTGTTGCTCCAACTTCTGACGTCTTCGTAGAGTACGCCAGGTTACCTATCACTGCCGCAATGTTGCCTGCTGCGACAGCGTCTGTGGCCATTCCCTTCTCACCTACGACAATCTGTACTACAGGGTTGTAGTTGTTGTCATAGAAGAAGGCTTTGGTCAGTCCTGTTGTGTCTAAACCAGCACTTACTGCACCGGCTAACGCTGAACCCAGCATTACTGCACCGGCTGCAACAGCACCGATTTGTCGCACATGCATGCTTTTCATGCTTTTTTTACCTCCTTCGTTTTTTTAAAATATAGATATAGGTGCATAGACTGTGCATAACACATGATCTAAGCAACTATGAATTACGATTCAGTCTATTTATAGTTTAAGGTGAACAGTTAGGGTTGTTTTGATTGTTTCAGCAAAATAACGTTCGATGAGTCTTATTTTAACAAAAAAAAGTTCGATAATGCTTATTTTCACTCAAATACCCACTCCTTAATCTTTATCCAATTCCTACGCCCATCTCGCTCACGCTCAACAACATTACGCTTCTCTAAATGACGTAAAATATCAGACAAACTAGCCTTAGGAATACCAGTCTCACGGCAAATCTGCGCCTGGGTAATCTCGTCGCCCGCAGCCTCAAGAATGCTTATTATCCGGCGCTCGTTTTCGTCTAAGACGTTTAGTATTGACTCCTTAACTTTACGTTTTTTTGCTGTTTTTTCCTCGGTTTTGTTTTTCTCCGGCTCGCTTGCCTTAGAATTCACTTTGATTTCCTCCATGGTCGCTACCAAGGTTTCCTGAGGCTTATGAGTTAAGTCCACGTCCTCGACTGTCGCGACCACGGCTTCCAACGGCTTGTGCTCCACCCGTATTTCCTGCATCTCTGATGTTCTGGCTTTTTCAGTCCTGCGCCGCCGCACCATTAGGTGGTAGGCCAGGACTAGTATTACGAGCAGTAGGATAGGCACGAATATGTTAGAGGGTTCTTCTCCTAACGGAGTTATTGCACCGCTGTCCGCGTACTCGTATGTTACATTGAGTTCGAAGTCGTCTGACTCAGGGTAGAGGTAAAGCAGGTCTTTGCCCGGGCTGAACGACCACTTCGGCTCCCAAGAGAGTATTGTAGTGTTCGTGGGAAAACTTATTTTAAGCACGGTGCGGTAGGCTGTGGCGCAGGAGCGAAGGTTCAGCAGCCATGCGCCGGCGGTCTTGCTTGTCAGGTACTTGCTGGTGTAGGCTATGGAAACCTCTTTGTGCTCGCCTGAATTCAATGCCGGGAAACGTAGGGTTATGTTGCTTAGGTTTTCTGAGGACGTGATGTTGTAGATTAAATCGTTTATGGAGCTTGACACTGAGGTAACGTCGACTTTTCCAGGGATTAGAACGTAGTCTTCAGTGTTTTTACTGCCGTAGAGGGTTACTGTCTCGTTTACGGAAACAAACCCCTTGTCGTCTATCGCCACGTTTATCGTGTCCACTGCAAGCGCGTTTGCGTACGGGGCGAGCAGGATTAACACGAAAAGGAGTGTCCGATAGTCCATGTTTAATATTAACTCCGTTGTGTCTATAAATCATCTGAGCCCAGCATTTTGTTGTAGATGCTGAGTCGTTCCTCGTCCTTCAGAAGCGACAGAATCCTTGACGAGTAGAACTGGGTCATCGAGCTTACTTCACCAACGATAGCCTGCATCTCCTCAAGACTCAAGTGCAGCGTATCAGGTTCTATGATTTCAATAGCGGTTGGGCCGTAACGCATTATAAGGCTTATGAAACCGCGGAAGTGTCTGGACACGAGCTTTATTTCAACTGCGCCGGAGAATTTTTCTGTGTCGTCTTTTCTTATGTCGAACATTCTGACTTCCAGTAGGTTGACGTCGCCTTCCTTGGCCATTCTTTCGAAGACTGTATTTTCTAACGCGAGTTTCGCGGCGTTTTCGTCGTTGCCGTGGACTTCAAGATAGATTATGGCAAGCACTCCGCCTTCTCTGATTCTCTGTTCAACATCCAGGTCTTCGTTGAACGTTTTTTCTATCAGCGGTTTGTCGGCCATTGTGTGAAGGATATTGAATTACAGATTAAAAAGGATTTAACCTTCTATTACGATAGTAGTAGATAGTATGGACAAGGATACTGAAGAAACGCTTGCAGGAATGATTGAAAAGATAATAAAGAGGTATAATTGCATGGAGGAGCACATAACGTGCTTGGAGAAGGACATAAAGGAGATTAGAGTGGAGATGAGAAACGCCGCCATACTCCTGCGGGACAAACACCCTTGGCGGATAGACGAGGTTAAAAAAGAGCTTGAAGAGTTCACGAAGGAGAAGTGAAACCGATTTCAGACATACACTTACGGTGGTACGACGACAGCACGCTGGCTGAAGACAATCCGCGAAAACTCGCAGCATTGTTCATGGACGCTATCGGAGTCACATCAGATGTCGCAGTAGACTTGTTTGAAGTACTCTTAATCTCGCGGGCTGGAGACAACGCACTCACAAGCAGGGAAATCAAAACCAAGATAATGGAGTCCAGAAAAAAACGCAAGACAGGCGACCATGGGCTTACGGACAGGAACATTCAGGTGTGGCTGAAGTTTTTCCGGGAGCTGAAGCTTGTGGACCGAACGGGCTCACACTACAGGTTCAGGGGCAACAAGAAACCCAGCGAAGCCTACATGGAGTACACAAAGCCGCTTGTATATGAGAGCGCTGAGTACGTTGAACGGCTTCTTCTGAAGGTTGAGGAGAGTTACGGCATAGAATGAAGTGCACGAGATGCGGAAAGAACGACAGCGTAATCGAGCTTAAGTACAACGGCGAGCGGCTTTGTAGGGAATGCTTTAACGTTTTCTTTGAGAAGCGTGTTAGAAGAACAATAAGGATTAACAGGCTGCTTAAGGCTGACGACACGGTGGTCGTCGGGCTTTCAGGAGGCAAGGATTCAGCAGTAGTGCTGCACATCCTGAAAAAGCTTTCGGAGCGCGTGCCGGAATCAAGTCTTACTGCGGTCACGATAGACGAGGGCATACGGGGTTACAGCAATGAAGCCTTGAAGGCGTGCAAGAGGATATGCAAAAAAATTGGGGTTGAGAATAAAGTCTACTCGTTCAAAAAAGAGTTTGGTTTGACGTTAGACCAGATGGTAGGAAAAGAGGGCACAGCGGACATGCCGGCATGCAGCTACTGCGGCGTTTTAAGGAGGAGGCTGCTGAACGACAAGGCGCGCGAGCTTCACGCAGACAAGCTTGCGACAGGCCACAACCTCGATGATGAAATACAGGTGGGTTTAATGAATTATATTAGAGGAGACTTCGAGCGGATTGCGAGGATGGGGGCTGAAGTCGGCACGCTGAATGAGAAAAAGTTTGTGCCCAGGATAAAGCCTCTTAGAGACTCTCCTGAAAGCGAAGTGGTCTTGTACGCGAAACTAAATGGCTTGGAGTTTAACGTTAAAAAGTGCCCGCACAACAAAACCGCCTTACGGCAGACGCTGAGGGCATGCTTGAACGACATCGACGAACGGCATCCAGGCAGCAAATTCCAGCTTTTGAGGTCTATAGACGACCTCATACCAGTAATGAGAAAACAGTATGCTGGCGGAAAGATAGGGTTTTGCTCAAGATGCAGCGAACCCTCGTCCAGCAGCGTGTGCCGTGTCTGCGAGATTACAGAAGCAGTAAGAAAAAGATAGTTAACTCAACTCTTTTTTACGTTTTCAGCAGTCTTCCGGCCCAGTATTGAAGACAAACGCTCAAGAGGCGCCGCCTTAAGCTGAGTAGGCGTCTTTATTCCAGCGTCAAATAGTTTTCTAGCCCTCACGCGGCCAACGCCCTTCACGCTCACGAGTGGCAGAAGCTCCTCTTTTATGCCGTATTCGACGCGCGTCTCAACCTTCTTTAAGGCCACAACAGATTTTTTGAAGCCGGAAAGCCTGCACAATTCGCTTGCGGAATAGCAAAGCCACTCCACCATCTGGAGACGCTGATAAAGTTGGCCGGGCGCCACACCATACTTTTCCAGAATCATGTCCTCGGTGGTTTCATTAATCCAGTCAGAAAACATTTGCGCTGTCTTAAATCGGCTGAGGAACTGCCAGTCCAAATCAAATCCTCCGAGGTCCCGGAAAAACTGGTCTTCCGTAGAGTAGGCTTCATTCCACAAAGCGGATTCTTCAGCGGATTTTACAGGCAAATGAGCTATCTCTGAGGCGTCGCAAAGAACCTCTAGGACGCCTATGTCCGGGAACTTTTTCTGTAATTCGGCTGTTTCAAAAAGCTTGAGGTAATTGTATCCCGTCAGGGGGTCTATGTAGAGTTCGGAAACTCTGGCGCCGGTTGGCGTGGGCATTAGGAACCGTCCCTCAGACAGCAGGAAGTTCCAGTCTATAAGCTCCTTTACCACGCGGCTTATGGTGTCTTCAAAGCCCTTGCTTAGGCCGTACTGCAGACCGAAAAGCGTTGTAGAAAAGAAGTCGAGTATGCTTTCCTTAGTCTTCGTGAATCCTGAGGCCACGGACGCCAGCACATGAAAACGCAATACGGGCTCTATGCCGAGCTGCGAGTTTATAGGTTCGGGAAGACCGTTAACGTAGTGTTCCCGAACGTAGTCTGCTTCAGCATCATCTTTGGCGAAAACAAATGCCTCTCCGTGCGTGTCGTATTTAGGGCGGCCGGCCCTGCCAACCTGCTGCTTGTATTCTAAAACAGGAATGTAGTCTAAACCACGTGGGGTATAGCGTTTTATGTCCCGCACTATCACCGTCCTAGACGGGAGGTTGACGCCTGCCGCAAGAGTGGGCGTCGCCACAATAACCTTCAGAACCCCACCCTTGAATGACGAGTCGATAAGACTCCTCTGCTTGACCACAAGACCTGCATGATGGAACGCAACGCCGTTAAGCACGCAGGACGCGAGACGATTACACTGTCTTGTGGGATTGCTGAGCGCGTTAAGTATGCCTTCGCTCACTTCCTGCAGTCCTCCGCCACAGTACTTTAGCCGGCCTCCGAGTTCCTCCGCCAGCGACTCGGCGCTCCTCCGTGAGTTCACGAACACGAGCACTTGACCGCCATCGCGCACTGAGTTATTTACTAGTGAAGTTACTTCATCGAGACTTCTGCCAACAACAACCTCTTCTTTGAGGTGCACGGGCCGCCAGTTTGATTCGACGAGCGAGGCGTCAAGCCAGTCGGCCAATTCAACTGCATTGCCTATTGTGGCTGAGAGACCCAACACCTGAATCTGCGGGAACATGCGCGTGAATTTTGCCGCGAGAACCTCGTAGACTGGGCCTCGGTCTGACGCAATCAAGTGTATTTCATCCAAGACAAGAACTCGGACGTCCTGAAACCACTCTGGCTTAGACCGCATTATGGAATCGCATTTTTCGGCTGTCGCAACCAGGATGTCGAACCTCAAGCGCTGCGAGTATTTGCTGGAATCCAAGTCGCCGGTCTCCAAGCGGACTGAAAAACCAAGCTTCTCGTACTTCCTGAACTCCTCATACTTTTCGTAAGCCAGCGCAATAAGCGGGACAACGTAAACCACCCGCTTTTTCGCCTCAAGCGCCTTTATCATAGCAAGCTCAGCCGCCAGTGTTTTGCCTGATGCTGTGGGAGTGCACAGTATTATGTTTTTACCGTCAAGTATTCCGGCTGATACTGAGTCCTCCTGCGGTGGATACAGCTCGCCAACCCCGTACTCTTCAAGAAGCTGCTTGAATTGTTCCCCAATATTTAAGTCTCGCACGCGCATCGTCTATAGTGTGACCTTAACGTATCTCCACATACTCCTGATATATTCTGCCCGCGCGCTCGATGTTCTCGTATTTTTGGAACCAGTACCGTAACACTAGAGGCGTCAGCAGGGTTGTTATAAGGCTCATGAATATGATTGCAATGTACAGCTCCTGCGTTATGATGTTGGACATCAGGCCTATCAACGCTACTATCATCGCAACCTCGCCGCGAGGCACCATCCCAACGCCTATGACAAAAGAATCGTGACACCTGATTCTCTGGATTCGGGACACAACATAGCATCCGAACGCCTTGGTGAAGACTGCCACAACAGTGAGCGCAATAAGGAACCCTATTACAGACGACGTTATGTTGTGCAAGTCGACTAGTATGCCAAGCGAGACGAAAAATATTGACGCGAAGATTATGTGCAAGTATTCAGCACCCTCGTGGAAGTCTTTGCTGTGTATGAGCTTCACGCCCTCAAGAGACATGCCCGCGAGGAATGCGCCAACTATTGCCGACAAGCCAATCCACTCGGCAACCATGCTGTATAAGAACGCTATCGTCATGGCGACTATGAACACGAACTCGGGGTATTTTCTGGCTAGATGATGCTCATCCATCTTCCTTATCTGCTCCTGCAGAACGTATCGGCCCAGAAGCGACCCTGCCGCAAGAAACACCGCAGCCTTAACGAGGATGAGAAAATCAGCCACCAGCGAAACCTCTCCGTGAACAAGCTGGTTGGATACTGAGAGCGCCAGAAGCCCCAGTATGTCGTCTATGACTGCGGCCCCGATTATGGCTTCCCCTGCAGGAGTACTTAACTTGCCCAGCTCCTTCAGGACGTTTGCTGTTATTGCAATGCTTGTCGCAGTCAACGCTGTGCCAACAAACACTGCGCTATTGAAGTTGTAGTGGAACACGCTTGCCGTAAAGTAGCCGCCAATCCACGGCACTATGATGCCGGCGAGCGCGATGACAAAGTATTTTGGCTTGTAGATGCTTGAGAAGTTGAACTGCAGGCCTACGACGAACAGTAGTATGACTGCGCCCAAGTGGGCTATGCTTTCCACGAAGTCGGTGTACGTTATCCAGCCTAGTAAGCTGGGCCCGATTATGAGTCCGACGATTATTTCGCCGACTACTATTGACTGGTTTATGCGTGAGGCGATGATGTAGCCTAAAAGCGAGACGAACAACAGCAGGCTCATCTGAAACTCTATCGTCGTTTCGAATCCGAACATCGTATTCAGCCTCAAGCGTATAGGATGTTAATAGGTAGTGTTAGTTAATTAGGCGCAACTTCCCTGCTGAACCTTAAAGCACCAGTTCGCTTAAGTCTTTTCGTTCTGCTTTAGGCGGATTTTCTGCAGGCCATCCGACTGCTATCAACGCCATAAGCTCGCAGTATTCTGGAACACCGAGCATCTTCTCAACCTGAACTCTATGAGTTAATATCTCGCCAAGCCAGACTGCCCCCAAGCCCAAGTCGTGGGCCGCACGAAGCATGTTCTGTATGCACGCTCCGACAGCCTGCACATCTTTGGTGCGGTCGTACATGTCTTGCGTGTTTAGGAAGACGGCTATGCACGCCGGAGCCTCTTTAACCACAAAACCGTATTTAGTGTTAGCTGCGACTGCGTCCTTAAGCTTCTTCTCTTTTATGACCGAGAAACGCCAAGGCTGATTGTTCAGCCCGGACTGAGCCCACCTACCGGCCTCCAGAATCCGCTTGATAAAGTCGTCTGAAACAGGCTTGGCCGTAAAACGTCTCACACTCCTCCAGGACGTTATGGCGTCAAACACGTCCATGCTCTTTCAAAAGCTCGTAAGCCACGAGGACGCGCATCATGTCCTGCAGGTGGTCGAAGTCTGTTTTTGTCGCACCCTTCTGGGCGTAGTCCCCCAGAACGTTTTCTCTGACGCAAAACTGGGAGGTTCCTGAGACGACTGACGGGTGAATGTAAGGCGGCTTACGCCTCGACTTGTCGTCAAAACCCTCCAACACATCCTGCGGCGTGGACTCAACCAACCCGACCGCCTTACTGAGGTTTCGCATGTGCGCCCCGATTTTTTCGCCGAAAACTTCTTTAAGCTCAACAGGCGCCCATGTTCTTGAAGAAAACTGGGATACTGCATCAAACACGCGTTTCTTGGTCTCGCTCATGGGGGCGTACTGCATTAAGTCAGGCATATCCTCCTGCCTAGCCGGAATCATAGTCTTATGTTTGACCATCCTAAAGCTTTTTCTTCACGTAAGCTACAAGCCCGCCAGAGCTCATCAACGTTAACAGGAAGTCGGGCATCGGCTTGAACCCGAAAGACTTCCCACTTGAAATGTTTTTCACAACACCCTTCTTGAAGTCGACTTCAACTTCATCGCCTTCATTCACCTCAACAGCACATTCAACGAGAGGCAGGCCGATGTTTATGCTGTTGCGGTAGAATATGCGCGCGAAACTTTTCGCTATGACGCAGGATATGCCGCACCCGATTAATGCTCTTGGAGCGTGTTCTCTGCTGCTGCCGCACCCGAAATTCTCTCCGGCAACAATGATGTCTCCGTCCTTAACTTTTTTCGCGAACTCTGGGCGGACTTTCTCGAACGCGTGGCTTGCAAGCTCTTTCATATCAGCGGTGACAAGATACTCTGCCGGAATAACCTGGTCTGTGTCAACGTTGCTTTTGAAAACCCACACTTTGCCACGTATTTTCTCGTTCATTTCAACAACCTCACGAACTCGCCGACGGTGATAACATTAACTCCCATGTTCTTTAAGTCAAAGAGATTAGCCTCGTGGACTCCAACAGAAGACGCGGCGGTGGCGTCGCTTAAAACAAAAACCTCAAAGTCGTGGCCGACGCCGTCAACAGCCGTAGCCCTAACACAGTTGGGAGTCTGCACTCCAGCAACCACAAGCGTCTTCACATCAAGACTTTTTAGAAGAAGCGGAAGCTCCGTCTGGAAGAAGGCGCTGAACCGCTGTTTTTCGACAACGTATTCGCCGTCAACCGGCTTAAGCTCGCCAACAATTTCAGCTCCGGCGGTTCCTTTCACGAGAAACGACTGCTTCCTGAATTTCTCGCGCCGGAACAATTCGACGTCGCTTCCGTCCGGCCTGTGGACGCGCACTACGTGAACCACGGGAACACTGTTCCGCCTGCACGCTGTAAGCGCCTTTTTTATGGGCTCAACAACCTTCGAAGCAAACGGTAGCATAACGTCCACAACATCACGCTGCATGTCAATGATTAAGAGCGCGGTTTGTTTCATTTTTTCTTCAAGTCGTTGGGGTCGGTTATTTTTCCGGTTACGGCTGATGCCGCCACTACCGCCGGGTTCGCAAGGTATACCTTCGAGTTCTTGTGGCCCATCCTGCCTACGAAGTTCCTGTTGGTGGATGAAACACAGACTTCCTCGCTAGCTAACACGCCCATGTAGCCGCCCAAACAGGCGCCGCACGTTGGCCCGGACACATAAGCCCCGGCTTTAATGAATACGTCAGCCAAACCCTCTTTTATCATCTGCTGCTGTATTCTCGTGGACGCTGGAACCACAATCATCCTCACACCCTCCTTGACTTTCCTATCCCTCAGGATTTCGGCTGCAATCCGGATGTCCTCTATCCTGCCGTTCGTGCAACTCCCAAGATAAGCCTGGTCTATCGCAACATCCAACTCACTCGCCGGAACAGTGTTTTCAGGCAAAAACGGCTGCGCAACAGTCACCGGAATGTCTTCAGCGTCGTACTTGAACACGCCAGAATACTGTGCGTCCTCGTCCGAGTACACGTTAGAGTATTTTCCGCGAACTCTGCCTTTAAGGTATTCGTCAACTTTCTTGTCCGCGGGAATTATTCCCGCCTTACCGCCGGCTTCAATCGCCATGTTGGATATGCTTATCCTATCCGAAATCGACATCGACTCTATCGCGGAGCCATACCACTCCATCGTCTTGTAGAGCGCTCCATCAACTCCTATATCCCCTATTATGTGCAGTATCACGTCTTTGCCCATAACGTACTTGCCGAGCTTGCCTTCCACCACAAACTTCTGGGTCTCAGGAACCTTAAACCACAGTTTCCCAGACGCCATCGCGGCAGCAGCCTCAGTGGAGCCGACGCCGGTCGCAAACGCCCCCAACGCGCCGTAACTGCACGTGTGAGAGTCCGCGCCTATGATTAGCCTCCCAGGCGCCACGAAACCTTGCTCTATCATCAGCTGGTGGCACACGCCTCCGCAGCCGACTTCAAAGTATTTTTTTATGTTGTATTTTAAGGCGAAGTCGCGCATTGCCTTAGCCTGCCTTGCTGAAGCCACATCTTTGTTGGGCACGTAGTGGTCTGGAATCAAAACCACTTTTTCCTTGAGCGGTTTTGTGTTAAACTGCTGGAAGACTTCGAACGCCGGAAGCCCTGTGA
>CAZKCF010000006.1:0-15388 GCA_964551365.1 uncultured archaeon | reverse complement strand
GCTGGCGAACAACACTGAAAGCGACGCGTACGTGCTGGCAACCAGCCCCGACGCACCGTGGGTATTGGGGTGGAGTTACCGTAAAGTCATCGCCCCCGGCTTATTCCACTGGGACAACCACACCAAAGATGAATGGATGGAATTTTTCACCACAGAAGACTTGAACTACACGCAAGAGTTCTTAAGCCCATTCGACGGGCCAATTTATATTTACCACTCGAAAAACCGAGGAAACTACCTGAAGATGGAGAAATTTGAGAACGAGTGTTTTGAAAAAATAATTGACAACGAAGCAGAAGTTTACAGATACGTATGCAACAACCACCAATCACCAGCATAGGCCATGATATTCCGCATTTTTAGGCAGCAGATTCTTGTTAACAATCCTCCGGCTGTCAAAAATCAACAGAGTCTTCATTACACTATAATTGAGGCTCTCGAATTCTTTCCAATCCGTGACAATCAAGGCTAAATCAGCGTCCTTCAACGCCTTCTGGGCGGAATCCACGTACTTTATCTTATCACCAAAAATCTTTTTAGCAGTCTCCACAGCCTTAGGATCATACGCTACTACTGTGGCTCCCTCATCAAGAAGAGCATTAACAATAGGGATTGCCGGTGAGTAACGCATGTCATCCGTGCCGGCCTTAAAAGCCAGCCCCAAAACAGCAACCCGCTTATCTTTCAATTTGGTCTTGCGTTTCACAAGATCAATGAACACCAGCGGCTGATTATGGTTAACGTCCAGTATAGACTGCAAAAACAAGGGCTCAACACCAACAGTCTTCGCCACATGCACTAGAGCACTAACGTCCTTGGGGAAACAGCTTCCGCCAAACCCCGGACCCGCCTTCAGGAAATGCGGTCCAATCCGGTGGTCCAAGCCAACGCCTGCAGCAACCTCATATACGTCAACGCCAAGCCGCTTACATATGTTACCCACCTCATTGATGAAACTGATTTTAGCAGCCAACAGCGAATTAGAGGTGTACTTAATCATCTCGGCCGTATTAATCTTCGTCCTCAAAATAGGACACTTGAAGGTCGAGTATAATTCCTCAACAATTTCACCAGAACGGTCATCAATGCACCCAATAACAATCCTGTCAGGATTCAAGAAATCGTCCAATGCAACGCCTTCACGCAAAAACTCGGGGTTCATCGCCACACCAAAATCTTTTCCCGCCTTCTTTTTAGAGTGTTTCTCAAGCAGAGGAATAAGAACCCTCTCTGTTGTACCAGGGATGACAGTGCTTTTCATCACCACAACATGATAAGATTTCTTTTTGCCAAGAGATTTTCCTATGGTGGCCGCAACATCCTCTACGTGACTTAAGTCGATGCTCCCGTCATCCTGAGAAGGCGTGCCAACACAAATGATGGTTACCTCAGATTTCTCCACGGCAACCTCCAAATCGGTTGTGGCCTTGAGTTTGCCACCCCGAACGACAGCCGCCAGCATATCATCCAAATCCTTCTCGAAAATAGGGGGCTTCCCTTTGTTGATGTTATCGATCTTGCTCTTAGTGCGGGCAACCATAATAACGTCATGACCTGACTGAGCCAAACCAACGCCAGTAGGCAGCCCAACATAACCAACACCAACAACAGCAACTTTCATCTTATCTAAAAAGATATGTAACTGTTTATAAAAACGTGTTTTAATAATATTTTATCATGATTTTGGAGGTTTTGCGTATTATCGTGTGATGTTTTTTGTGTTTTTTTGTTGTTTTCCTGTTTTTATGTGCCTGCAGACTACTTAGGCCGCATATTGTATTTCACGAATTTTTAAACTTTCATGTAATATGATATTAGTGGTGTCGGTATGTTAAGAGATGTTTTGCTACTACAAGAGAGGGAATTGGAGAAGAAGTTCAATAAAGATTATGTGGAGCGAGACGCCAGAATCAAGGAAATCAAAAGCGACATAATCAAGGTCATAACAGGCCCACGGAGAGCAGGCAAAAGCTTTTTCGCAGTCCATGAACTGAGAAAAATAGGTGGCTTCGGGTACGTGAACTTTGACGATGAGAAACTTGTTTCCGTAAAGGACTACAATGAAATAATAGCCGCCGTCAACTCAGTATACGGCAACCCAAAATACCTTCTGCTGGATGAAATCCAGAACTTGGACAAATGGGAGCTGTTTGTGAACAGGCTTCAGCGCCAGGGCTACAACCTAGTGATAACAGGCAGCAACTCCAATCTATTAAGCAGGGAACTTTCAACGCACCTCACCGGCAGGCACACTCAAATCAGCATATTCCCGTTCTCATTCAAGGAAGCCGTAAAAAGCGAGGGGACGGAATTAACGTCGACAGAGACCAAGGAGAAGCTCCTACACTACCTAGCTTATGGCGGTTATCCTGAGCCGACAGTCAAGAAACTAGACTACGACGACTACCTGTCCACGTTATTCGACTCGATAATCTACAAAGATGTGGTGAAAAAATATAGAATCCGTTCCGTCCAAGCCATGGACGACCTAGCGCTTTACTTGATGTCGAATATATCCAAGGAGTTCTCTCACAGCACGTTGGCGAAGGTGACAAAATGCAAGAGCGTGCAAACAGTCGAAAAATATCTCAACTACTTGGAGGAGTCATTCCTGTTGTTCAGGCTGAACCGGTTCTCCTACAAGGTAAAAGAACAAATCGCAAGCAACAAAAAGGTATACTGCATAGACAACGGCTTAATCCACGCCAAAGCCTTCAGAATAGGCTCGGATGCAGACAGACTCTACGAAAACGCTGTGGCTGCAGAGCTAAGGAGGACGGCAGCTGACGGCTCTACCGAAGTATTCTACTGGAAAAACCAACAACAGGAGGAAGTCGACTTCCTAATAAAAAAAGGGCGGGAAATACGGCAGCTGATACAAGTATGCTCTGACGTAAATGAGCTAGAAACGAAAAAACGGGAGGAAAGAGCAATTCTCAAGGCAGGCGAGGAACTGAACTGTAAGAACCGTCTGATCATAACAGGAGACTACGAAGCCGAAGAAGAAATCAGCTGGTATGGCATCAAAGGAAGGATAAAATACACGCCACTATGGAAGTGGCTGCTGCAACCAAAAACCCCATAAACAAACAGGATCCTCTAGTGAACTGAACAAGTGGATATCATCGAATTTTAGAACAGGATACCCCAGAACTCAACACAGTAACAAAACTATTTTAACCCAACGCACAATAACTTACCATGATACTCGAAGCACTGCGCATTATAGTCGGCTCAATACTGGTTTTGTTCGTGCCAGGTTACGCGCTGACTAAGGCGTTGTTTGGTAAGAAAGAGTTGGACGCGATTGAGACGCTGACGTTGAGTGTGGCCTTGAGTATTGCTGTCGTGCCGCTGGCAGTATTCTACGCCAACAGACTGCTGGGAGTCAAGATTAATCTGCTGAACTCGCTGGTAATAATACTCTTGATCACAGCCTGCGGGGCAGGATTATGGTACCGTAAAAAACAGGCTGGAGAATCAAAAAAACCTAAGGGAAGATAAGATTACTACTGATTGTAGATGCTCTTCCGGTGTCCTACTTTTACCACCAACACAAGCAATTTAGCTTGATCCACGTCGACTATGATTCTGTAGTCGCCTACCCGCAATCGATAGCCGGGGTCGCCCACAAGCCTGCTCAAGTGGCGTTCCGGATTAACGCGAATGCGTTCTAACGCAGACAAAATCCGCTCCTGAATGCATGAATCAAGTTTCTTAAGCTGCTTTAAAGCCGACTCGGAGAACAAGATATTATAAATCATCGCTTCAGTGCCACGCGCACTTCCTCAAGGGAATAGTATCTTCCGGCTTTGATTTCAGCTCTAGCCTGCTCGATTTCCATTCGGGTTTCCGCATTCAATTGTTTGGAATCCTCAAGCAGATTTTGTATAATGTCTTCGTAGCTTTCACGGTCAAAAAGTTTGCGGGATTTAAGCTCTTCAAGGAGTTTCTTGCTGACTTGGATAGTAGTGTTCTCCATAGTATACTATAGGATGCTATAGTATATAAGCTTAAATTGTCTGCCGCCAGTAGTCCAAGCAGTCTGAAAGAGTCTTCTTCATGGGAAACGAAGGCGTCCAAGAAGAAGAACGCTTGAATTTGCTGCAGTCGCCTACGAGAACCGGCACACCCAGTGACCGCGTTTTATCTGGAATCTGCTTGAACGCTATTTCTTTGTCCGACAGCGAGAGAAGCAGTTCCAGCATTTCCTGGATGGAGTACCCTACGCCAGAGCAGATGTTGTAGACTCCCGGCTGACATTTTTTCAACGCCATGACGTAGGCTCGCACCATGTCGCGGACGTCAGTGAAATCCCGCACGGCATCAAGATTGCCGACCTCCAGAACAGGTTTCTGCACACCTTTTTCTATCAAAGCAATCTGTCGGGCGAAGTCTGGGACAACGAAATCCGGCGGCTGCCGGGGCCCGGTGTGGTTGAAGCTCCGGGATACGACAACGTCTAGGTCGTATTCTAGCGCCAGCTGCTCCTGCTGAAGCCTAGATTCGGCGTACGGGCTTTCAGGATTCAGCAGATGTTCTTCAGTTATGGGGGTATATTGGGGTGTGCCGTAGACTTCGGCTGAAGATACTACCAGAATCCGTGGGTTGATTTTAGCATTGACGACGGCGTCCAAGAGGTTGCGGGTGCCATCAACGTTGATTTTCCTGCACAAGTCGGGGTTACTCCAGCTGGCTTTGACTGAACTAAAACCCGCGAGATGGAAAATGAAGTCGGGTTTCAGTTTGGAGACTGCCTCAAAAACATCACCTCTGTTGGTAACATCAAGCTTAATGTAGTTGATGTCAGCAATAGCGTCCGGCTTCTCCAAATACGTGCCGTATACGTCAAAACCCTCCTGTAAAAGCAACTCAGAGAGGTATGGTCCGACAAAACCCTCGCTTCCGGTTACAAACGCCCTCACTTTTTAAGCCTCTGTAAGTCGACTTCAACCATCATTTCAACAAGCTCTTCGAAAGATACTTCAGGCGTCCACCCTAATTTTGTTATGGCCTTGTCTGGCTTGCCGAGCAGGTAATCGACTTCAGCAGGCCTGATGAACCGAGAATCCTGCTTCACGTACTTACGCCAGTCCCGGATGCCGACAACCTTGAATGCTTCTTCAACAAAATCTTTGACTGAATGTGTCACACCAGTCGCGACAACATAGTCGTCAGGTTTTTTCTGCTGTAGCATAAGCCACATTGCTTTAACATAGTCTCCAGCAAAACCCCAGTCCCGTTTCGCATCAAGGTTTCCTAAAACAAGCTTCTTGGACAACCCGAGCTTTATTCGGGCTACGCCGTCGCTGATTTTCCGCGTCACAAACTCTATGCCGCGGCGAGGCGACTCGTGATTAAAGAGTATCCCACAGCACGTGAAAAGACCGTAACTTTCCCTGTAGTTGACTGTCATCCAGTGCGCATACAACTTGGATATGGCATAAGGACTCCGGGGATGGAATGGCGTGACCTCAGACTGACTTCCGTTTATGTTGGAGTTACCGTACATTTCCGAAGTAGATGCCTGATAGAATTTCGCCTTGGGGGCGAAGCATCTGACAGCCTCAAGCAGCCGGGTTACGCCTAAGCCGGATACTTCGCTTGTGAGTATCGGCTGCGTCCAGCTTGTGGCCACAAAACTCTGGGCGGCGAGATTGTATACTTCGTCCGGCCGGATTGTTTTAACCGCTTCGTTTAGTGACGCCTGATCAGTCAAGTCGCCGTCAACGAGCTCTATTCCATCGAGAATGTGTTCGATGCGCCACATGTTTGGCGTACTCAAGCGCCTGACCAGCCCGTAAACCTTGTATTTTTTGTCGAGCAGTAGTTCGGCGAGGTATGAGCCGTCTTGGCCTGTGATGCCGGTTATGAGGGCTTTTTTCATGGTAAAGAATATTGAATCATATGTAATAAACATGATTCTGGAGGGTTTTGTTTGCGTTGTTGCGACGCTCGTGAGCTCGCTTTTAGGCTACGCCTACCATTTTGCGATGACGAGGCTGCTTGCTCCTGAAGACTACGGCAACCTTGGAGTCCTCCTAGGATTGTTTATGATAGCTACCGCCCCCACAGTGAGTTTGGAGCGGGCTGTGGCGCGTGAGGTGGCTAAACTCGACGCCCAGAAAAAGAGCGCTGAGATTGCGTTTGTCGTGAGAAAGTACGTTAAATTGGGTTTTACGGTGGGATTGATTTTGGGATTAATTGTTTACCTGCTTTCGTACGCGGTGGGTTGGGTTTACTCTCAGGACACGTTGGTGTTTCCGGTTCAGCTTATGGCTGTTATGATTCCGTTCTGGTATGTTGCGATGGTTTTGACTGGTTTTTTGCAGGGGATGGAAAAGGTTTGGGCGCTTTCTTTTGTAACAGTAATTCAGCCTGCAGTCAAGCTTGCTGGGGGAGTAATTCTGGTTTTAGCTGGGTTGGGTTTGGTTGGGGCGGCGTTTCCAGCAACGTTGGGAGCGTTGTTTGTCATACCCTTTGTCTGGTTTTTGTGCAAGAGTTCGCTTGAAGACGCTAGAGAGTATGAGATAACGCTCAGGAAGAGTGTCGGATTGTTTCTGGCAACAGACCTCGTGCTTTCAGTAATACTGTACTTGGATTTGTTTTACGTCAGATACTTTATGAGCGCTTCTGACGCAGGCTACTATAATGTTGCTTCAGTCACCGCGAAGGTTTTGTTGTATGCGACGTGGGGTGTGCTGCTGATTTTCCTGCCTAAGGCAAGCAAGCTCACGCTGGAAAGCAGGAGAGCATTTTCTTCCCTGCTTTGGCGTGGAACAGCGTTGATTTTGCCGGTAGCCTTGGTTTTCATGGTTTTTCCAGCGCAGGTTATATCAGTCTTTTACACGAAAAGTTATCTTCCGGCGGCATCGTCTTTCAGGCTGCTGAGTTTCGGGCTACTAGTATTTGGCGTCTACAATCTCGTGTTGAATGTCATGTGGAGCCAGCGTGAGGAGAAGATTCCGCTGTACGGCGCCGTATTATCGTTGGCTGTGGACGCCATGATGTTGTATTACCTGGTGCCGAAGATGGGTCTTCTGGGCGCTGCCTTAAGCACTACGCTCGCATCCATAATGCTTTTGATTCCGCCGCTAGTTTGGTTTAAAATTAAGACGCGTAATAATTAAGGATGAACAAGTATTTGAGGCTCCTGAGGGTTTCACAGTGGTACAAGAATCTTGTGGTCTACTTGGCCTTGTTTTTCACCAGCAATGTCCTGAATCTTCCGCTGTTGTTTAAGACGACGCTCGGGTTTTTAGTCTTGTGCATGACGTCGTCAAGCTACCACATTTTGAACGACATCCGCGATGTTGAGGAAGACCGAAAGCATCCTGAAAAAAAGACGCGGCCCATCGCCTCCAGAGAAGTAAGCAAAAACAGTGCGCTTTCAGTCAGCATAATATTGCTGGCGGCAGCACTTGTTGTTAGTTACGTTATTGAGCCGGTGTTTTTTGTTTTCGTGTTGCTCTTGTTTTCAGCGAGCATAGCATACAACATCAGGCTGAAGGAGATTGCTTTCCTAGACATACATATGATAGCGCTGAATTTCCTAATCAAGGCGGTTTCAGGCGCATTCCTGATTAACGTTGCAGTCAGCCCATGGCTTATCACGACAGTCTTCTTCATGGCGCTCCTGTTGGGGATAGGCAAGCGGCGCGCTGACCTGCATCTTTTGGGGAAGGACGCATTAGCGCACAAGAAGGTTTACAGCGTGTACACTGAAGCTCTGTTGGACAAGATGCTGTTGATTGTGGCCACAAGCCTTTTGTTCACGTACTCGCTTTACACGTTCATGGTGCACCAGAATCAGACCATCCCGTACATGATGTTTACGATACCGTTCGGCAGCTTCATGATATTCCGCTACCTTTATCTGGTTGAGGAGGACCCTATTGCGGCGCGCAAGACGCAGTATATTTTCAAGGACAAGCACATGACAATAATGTTTTTGCTGTGGGTTCTCACGAGCTTTGTGGTTATGACGTGGCTGAAATGAAGAAGCAGGACATGCACGTTCACAGCAAGTATTCGAGAGACAGCAGGCTCGAGCCGAAAGACATTCTATCCTTTGCTGAAAAGAAGGGCCTTGACGCTGTCGCAGTGACAGACCACAATACGATAAAAGGCGCCCTAGCGTGCAAGAAGGTTGAAAGCAGCGTTGAGGTTGTCATTGGCGCTGAGTTGAAAACAGATAGGGGAGAAGTAATCGGCTACCACCTTAATGATGAAGTAAAGAGCACGTCTTTTTTCGAGGTCTTGGACGAGATTAAGTCGCAGGGCGGCTTGGTTTCGATTCCCCATCCCTTGGACCGAATGAGGGGCAGCGCCGTTAAAGACGAACAACTTATGTTGGAGGCTAAAAGCAGGATTGATTTTCTTGAAGTCAACGGCAGGACGCTCCCCTACTTCAACAAAAAGACTGCTGAGTTTGCTGGAAAACACGATTTCAAGCTCATCGGAGGCTCTGACGCGCACATGCTCTGGGAGGTTGGCGTATTGTACACTGAGTTTAACGGAGAGACGAGGATAGGCGGCAGGCAGTCTTATTGGGCGTTGTATCCTCTGCTTAGAACCAAAGTGTACAAGCTGTTTGGTTTATGAGTACTTTTGGAACAACGTGCCCCACGGCGTCTTCATGAAATCTGCTATCCGTTTTCTGCCGACGAGGGGATACCAGAACCAGTCGTGGTAGGCCTCCGAGCCGAGGATACAGAGTCTGAAGAGCGGCGTGTGAAACAACAGGGGCTCGATGAAGCTGAACACGCCTTTTCTGAACAACTGGTCTCCGAAGACGACCAGGCTTCTGCCAGTGTTGAATTTGAAGTTCACGTTGCCCACGTCTTCGCCCACAACATCAATCTGCTTGAAGTCTCCGACGCCTAGGCCGCGGTCGTGAGCAATCTTAATGTACCTTATCTCCATCGGGTCAAAGCCCATCATTTTCGCCGAAACCGCGTCGATTGCAACCTGGTCTTCTGAAGCCAGAATATAGTCTTTCACAACAGGCATCATGGTGCGCGGTCCTGCACCGTCTCCGCACACTGTGCCGTCCATTACCGCGAATATGCCGGGATGAATTTCCTTCTGTATTGCAAGCAAATCCACGAGGACTTCGTGTATCATCTTATGACAATGGTGTCTCCGCTCGGTGATAAGCCCGCCGAACGCGTTCTTCATCGCGCCCGTTGTCGTAGTGTGGCCGTGCGTCTTGAGCGTCGGCAAATGCAGCACGTTTTTTCCGGAAAACATTTTGGGTATGCGGTGTCCGTCGGGATAGATTTTGTCTAACGCCAGCATCTCGGCCTTAGGCTTGTAGCTAACCCACTCGACGTCAGGCAGCGGCTGATACTTTAAGCCGTATTTTTCGAGCACCGGCAGCCACCTGTTCAGGCGCGCCCCCTTCATTGGGTTTGTGACCACAGTCTTGTTTTCAACCGGCAGTATTTTCGTGTATCCGTCTTCTTGCATGGTCTTGACGACGCCTTCAAGCTGCCAAGGCTCTGTCGAACAAGAGGGAAAATACAGGCTCCACGAGAGGTTTAGCTTAAGCAGGGTTTCATTCCCCTTAGGCAGCACCTTCTCGTATTTTGCGAGACGCATGAGTTTCCCATAGTCTTCGACCACTGTTTTAGGAGTAGTCTTCAATACTGCTACGGTGCTCATTTTAGCTTAAGGCTTGTCAAGTAGTTCCTGAAGTCCGCGCCAATGGACTTGTGCATTAGAGCGTATTCCACAGACGCCTCCATGTAATCCAGCTTGTTCCCCAAATCGTATCTCACGCCCAGAAAGTCGTAGGCGAACATGCGCTGACGTTTGTTAAGTATCCTGAGCGCGTCAGTAAGCTGTATTTCGCCTCCGCGGCCTTTTTTTGTCTCACGAAGCGCGTCAAATATTTCTGGAGTAAGCAGGTATCTCCCGATTATGCCCAAATTGGAGGGCGCGTCCTCTGGCTTGGGCTTTTCAACCAAGTCTTTGATGAGGTATAGTCTTTCCTGTATTGGCGTGCAGTCCACTATGCCGTAGCTGGATAACATTTCCTTGGGCACGGCTTCCACTGCTATGACCGAGCCACTGTTTTTTTCATACAACCGCATGATTTGTTTCGCGCACGGCGTCTTCGAGAACACGATGTCGTCGCCCAACATCACGACAAACGGCTCGTCTCCAACGTGTTTCTGAGCGCACAATACGGCATGCCCCAAGCCGAGCGCTTCTTTCTGGCGGATGTAGTGTATGTCGGCCATGGAGGATATCGCCTGGACCTCGCTCAAAAGCTTTTTCTCGCCCTTAGACTCTAAAGCACGCTCAAGCTCGACTGACTTGTCGAAGTGATCTTCTATGGCGCGTTTCCCCCGACCAGTGATTATCAGGATGTCGTCTATGCCGGATGCTACTGCCTCCTCAACCACAAACTGTATTGCAGGCTTGTCCACGAGAGGCAGCATCTCCTTTGGCTGCGCTTTTGTTGCTGGAAGAAACCGCGTCCCAAGCCCTGCTGCCGGAATCACCGCCTTCATTTTTTACGTTCCTAAAAGTAATTATAAGACATGAAGTTAATAAAAATCCTGGTTTTAGTGTTAGTGTTTTCCGCAGCAGGCTGCGTCAGCAACACAAGAGAATGCAGCGTGAATGAAGACTGCAGCGGAAAATGCGCTAAGCTAGGAGTCCGCGAGTGCGTTAACATGACGTCCTGCAACTGCGTGGACGGCACATGTGCCGTAATCGAAAGCCATGATTACCTCACGTGCGTGGGTTTTTACGGGAACGAGTCTGCGGCGTTGATTGAGTCGGGAAACGACAGCTATAAGGCGGGCAGCTACGTTAACATCACCTTGTGGGTTAAGGTGCCTGCGGAAACAAACGCCGTCGTCAGCGTGCATGGAATAGAAACGCGCAGGGGTCTTGTGGTAAACAGCCGAAGCGAGGTCAAACTGAGCGCGGGCGTCAATCACCTTGGTTATGAGATTATGCTTCCGTCTTGTTCGCCGTGTTCTGGGTTGAGTCCCGGAAACCACACGATAACTGCCGAAGTAAGTTATGGCGGCAGCGTGATAAACGCGTCAAAGCAGGTGATAATTGAAGCATGAAGCACATAAACGTGAGGGTTATAGAGAAACCGTGGGGGCGGGAGGTTTGGCTTGCCTTTGAGGACGAGTACGCCGGCAAGATAATTGAGGTCAAAAAAGGTGCGCGCCTTAGTTACCAGTATCACGAGAAGAAGAAGGAGACGATGTACGTTCTCAAGGGCAAGATGAGGCTCGTCCACGAGGAGGGCGAAACCATCCTTGAGGAAGGCGAGTCAGTCACAATACACCCTAAGGACAAGCACAGGATTGAGGCCTTGACGGACGTCAAGATTATTGAAGTCAGCACATCCCACTTGGACGACGTAGTGAGGATAGAGGACGACTACGGTAGGCGGAGTATTAGAAAATCCTGACAACCTTCGGCATAGAACGTTTGTGCTTGTTTCTGGCGACACGCCGGCGTATGGATTCCACCAGAGTCAACGGCAGTTTAGACTTCCTTGAAACCTCACGCAACGGCAACTTCATGTCAATCATGTAGTAGAGAACCTTGTCCAAGTCGTCGTACGAGCAACCCATCTCGCCCTCGTCAGTCTGACCGCTCCAAAGCTCCGCGCTGGGAGTCTTTTTTATTATTTTCTCAGGAACTCCGATTGACGATGCAACCTGCTTCACTTGGGTTTTGTACAAGTCGCCTATCGGCAGTAAATCAACGCCACCGTCACCGTACTTCGTGAAGTAGCCCATAAGAAGCTCGGTCTTGTTTCCAGTGCCCAACACAATACGGTTTTCCATGTTGGCTGTAAGATAATTTAGCATCATCCGGACTCTGGGCTTCACGTTACCCCAAGACACCTTGTCTTTAGCCCCGCCACCCCACGGATAAGATGCCTCCAAAGCCTCAAGCACAGGATTTATCTTGACTACAGAATAATTTACGCCAAGACGCTCAACAAGCGCCATAGAGTCTGCGGAGTCGCTTAATCCCTCCTCAGGCATGAGCAGGACTTTGACGTCCACGATATCGCGGGCCAGCATTAAGACAACAGCCGAGTCTATGCCTCCGCTCAAGCCCAACACAACGCCCGATGCACCTGAGTTTTCGACTAAATCGCGTATTGAGTCCCTTATTTTTCGGACACAGCGTTTTAGCTCGCGTTCACTTAGTTTTAGTCCGCTCATTGGTTAGGTATTGTATTTCCTCAAAATTAATTACCGGCTTTTCAAAGAAGTCGTCTGCAATGCGCGGACATGCGGTGTTAACCCACGCGTCAACCTTGAAGCCCAATACGTTGCTGGGATTAAGCTCGCTGCCGGCGAATATGATTGCCTTACGGCCAAGACGCTCGATTTTTTTCTTAGCCTTTAGGGCGGAATTCATGTTAAACTGGCCCACCTTGGTTGAGACGAGTATTCCGAACGTTTCGGCTGTTAACGCGCGGGATATGCTGCCTTTTCGCTTCCTCGCCCAGCGTTGTTTTTCCTCCTCGGCGAGTTGGGATAACGTCTTGGAGTAGGGGTTTAGTATGAAAACAGGTTTTTGCGTGTTCACTGCCAAGCCGATTGGATGAAACATTCCCGAGCCGACGTAGAGGAAGCAGTCAACTTTTTTTTCGATGGACAGCGCGTTTTTTTGGCTGCAGCCGAGTATCTGGCCGCCTATGAACACGGTCTTGCGGTTTTCTTCAAGAAACGCCTTTATTTTTTCCAGCTGGTTCAGGTGCTGTGTTGTTGATACAACACCGACTCTATCGTATTTTATTGCCGCTAGGTTTTCTGATAGAGGGGGCAGTGGGTCTGTATTTGAGAAACAAGGTATGAAGATTTTTTTCATTTACCCTTTTTTTCCTTCTTCTCCTCTGTTTTCTCCTTCTTTTCTTCCGCCTTCGGATTTTTCCAGGACTCGATGAAGTCTATGCCCTCTAGGCCGAGATACTTGAACGATTCGGCGGCAAGCGACGCCTTTCGAACCAAAAGACTCCTGTCCCGGTAGGCTTTTTCAGGAATCTCAACGGAAATCTTTTTCCCGGATACTTTGACGTTGAATCCCTCAGAGTCGTTGAAACTGCGCTCAACCAAGTATTTTGCCTTGTCTTCAGGGGAGTCAGCCTTGGACTCGACTTTAACGTCATAGACAAGCGTTTTTCCAGCTAACTCATGATTGAAGTCTAATCGAACGCGGCCTCCTGCAACAGTCTGCACGCGAGCCGGCCTTCCGTCTATCTCAACAGGCATGCCCGGCACAGGCGTCATACGCTCTTTCTTGAAAACACTCATCGGCACAAGACGCACCATAGCTGGGTCGCGGACTCCAAAACCCTTTTCAGGCGGCACCTCAACAGTCTTCTTCTCGCCAACCTTAAGGTCTTTCAGCACCTCATCAAGTCCTGCAACAACCATTTCTTCGCCAGGGACGACGACAAGGGGCTTGTAGACTCGCTTTTCGCTGTAAATGTTGTTTTCCTTGGCTTTTTTCTCGTCGGTTGTGTCGAATACGTTCCCGTCCTTAACCTTGGCGGTATACGAAATCTTAATAAAATCCATGGTATAATTATTATAGCTGGTTATTAAATACTATACTCTGACATGGCAAAAAAGCAGAAAGGCAGCGACAAAAGCACCCAGAAAATAATAATGTACGTCGTCATAGCCACAATGGTGCTCTCCGCACTCTACATGGAGACGCGCACTGAAGAGCGCACGCAGGTTAACTTTAATTTAACGCAGTATGATGTCGAGTCCATCGGTAATGCGACTGCGTTGATTACCATAAAAGCGCCCTTGAACGAGTGGGTTGCTGTTCCAGCTAGCGTGGAGGCTGTTGACAGAACTCGGGTGGAAAGTATCCTAGGATACAACAGCAGTAACATCACGGAAATCCGGTGTGAGGTGACGAACGCGTATCTTTTGTTCAGATTCAAGTCGGATAATGACGTTTCCGGCGAAATAGATGGGCTGCTTGACTCCGAGCTCGGCAGATACACGCTGTATCGGGTTTACGTCGGCTCTTTGGGCGGGCGGGACGTTTCCGTCGCAGGCAGCATGAACCTTCATCCAGGCGACTACGTTAAGGGCGTGGTGATGCAGAAGGTTTCCAGCGACAGCGAAGAACTTATCTCGTTCCAGCAGAAAATCCTCGTTGCAGGACCCAAGATTCCGGCAAATGTTATTGGTGTTGGAGAATATCAGGTGTATGGTAACGTCAACCCGAAAGAAGACTTGGACAAAGCACTAAGCAAGATAAACGTCACCGACAAAACACTGAAGCCCATAACCATTGTTTCAGGAAAAATAAGCGTTAACGCAGCGGAGGCACTGCACAACATTAACGCGACAGTATACGTTGACGGCGAGAACACGACGATAGAAATGGACGCTTACAGAAAAGACGTTGAAGACATTCTGGAGCGTGAGAACGTAACCTACGTCATGCAAGACAGGGAGATAATGTTTTGGACTCCCAACAGCATGGAAGACGTGGTGAACGCCTTCAGAAACGTGAACGCAACCATTGAGATAATGAGAGAGGGCTTTGTCTCAACAGCAGACGAAATGGTTTACAACGGCAAAGCAGTCAAAATAGACCAAAACGAAAACTACTCCGTGATGTTAAACACGAACACAAAAGTCGGGGAAAACATAACAATCGAGGTCGGCGTGCTACAGATTGGAGACCAGACAATCGCATTTCGCGCTAAACAGGTTTAGTCAGAAACTCGCAGAACTTTTGCACCGAGATTTTGCGGTGTGAAAGCCTGCTCTTGAACGCTGGGTCTTCGGCAAACGTTTTCTCGCCGCCGGCTGGAATAAACAACGGGTCGAAGCCGAATCCTCCTCCGCCTCGGGAACCGTAAGCTATTGTTCCTGAAACAGCGCCCTCAAACGTCCTGATGCCGTTGGAGTCGGCGTAGGCTACGAGTGAAACAAACTGTGCGGAACGTTCGTTGACGCCGGCCATAAGCTTGAGTACGCCCTCGTTTCCGAGCGTCTTCTGCACGAAAGCTGAATAGCAGCCCGGAAACCCCTTCAAAGAGTTTATGAACAAGCCAGAATCCTCCACCATCACAGGCTTCTTCACCTTAGAGTATACGAACCTTGCGCCGTCTTCAGCAACCTCCCGAAGAGCGTCAGCCTGAATTTCAGGATACGGCTCCCTGAGTTGCGTGAAACGAACGTTAAACGCCCGGCCAACCTCGTTCGCCTCAGAAACTTTATGCTTGTTTGAGGTCGCAAACAAAACCTCCATGATATAATTTAACGCCCGACGCTTATTAGTAGATTAAAAAACATAGGAGAGTAATCATTTAGGATGGACTTCAGGGAACTTAAAAAATATTGTGAAATGGCCAAAATAAAAA
>CAZKCF010000005.1:0-15783 GCA_964551365.1 uncultured archaeon | reverse complement strand
GCCATAGAGAAACTGAAGGAAAAAGACGTGATATCAGAACTCATGGAAGAACTGTCTCGGGACATACCCTCGATAAAAATGGTCTTGGTTGACGAGAGAGACGAATACATTGCCGCGAAAATAGCCGCAATAAAGGCGGAAAAAATAGTTGCAGTCGTGGGCGCAGGACACTTGAGTGGGATAACAAACATACTGGAAAGCAAAAAAAACGTTCTTCAAGAGGACAGAATACGGGAGCTTGAGGAGGCGCCGGAAAAAAAGAGCATGGTAAAGTACGTCGGTTATTTGATTCCGCTCTTGTTTTTCGGTTTGATTTTGAGGGGTTTTATGACGCATAACGCCGAATACAGCCTGAACATGTTTTTCACGTGGTCTATCCTGCACGGCGTTCTCGCAGGTCTTGGAGCAGCAATCGCCTTAGGGCATCCTCTGACAATAGCGACCGCGTTTATCGCAGCGCCGTTCACTTCACTGGACCCTACGACGGCAGCCGGCTGGTTTGCGGGTCTTGTGGAACTTAAAGTCCGGAAGCCGCGGGTGATAGACTTCAAGGGATTGTTCCAGTTGAATGGGCTGAAAGACTGCTGGAAAAACAGGGTGACGAGAATATTTTTGGTGATAACGCTCGCAAACCTCGGGAGTTCGATAGCAACATTCGTCGCGATACCTTACCTTGCTACTTTAATTTAACCCCCGAATAATCTTTTACGATGAAAGGCATCTTCGGCGTTGTAGGGCATCCGATAATCCACAGCCTGTCGCCGGTAATGCACAACGCAGTCTTCAACACCCTCAAGCTCGACTACAGTTACCGGCCATTCGACGTGAAAAAAGAAGAACTCGCGGATTTTATAAACGAAGCTGAGGAAAACAACATTCGCGGCTTGAATATCACAATACCGCACAAAGTGGACGTCATGACTCATTTAGACAGAATAAGCAACGAAGCAAAACTGATTGGCGCGGTAAACACGATTAACGTGGGGCGAGAGCTTGTGGGATACAACACGGACGGAGTAGGATGCGTCAAAGCACTTGAGGAAGCGGGCGCAGACCTTAAAGGAAGCGAAATCATAGTGCTGGGTTCTGGCGGCGCGGCGCGCGCGATAGTCTTCCAGTGCGTGATGTGTGGTGCGGACGTCTATGTTGCGAACAGGACGCGCGAGAGGGCTTTAAAACTCGCAGGCGACGTTGAGGAAAAACTCGGGTTCACGATAGATTTGATAGACTTTGACAATGAAAACCTGAAGGAGTTTGCGGAAGGCGCTGACATTTTGATTAACGCTACTTCAGTGGGCATGAGCCCTAACGATGAAGAAAGCCCAATAGATGCAAGCATACTGCACAACAAGCTGAGTGTGATGGACATCGTCTACAACCCGATTGAAACACAGCTCTTGAGGGACGCACGTAAAGCAGGCTGCAAGACTATAGACGGCGTAGGCATGCTCGTGCACCAGGGCGCGGAGTCGCTGAGGATATGGCTTAACGTAGAGCCGCCAATAGGAGTAATGCGTGATGCTGTAGTGGAAAGATTGACGCTAAACAAACACTAAGTTATTTTTCGCCGACTCTGTTACTATTTGGCAAATCGTTTAGCAACCTTGTTGAACGGAATGCCGTGTTTTTTCGCTATTCGCCTGACGTCTTCAAACTCGGGCTTTGATGTGAAAGCGCTCTTCTTGACACGAACGCTCTCGGTTTTTTTATTGAAGACCGCTGTTTTTTCAGAAACCGAACGTTGGGCTTCAAAACGCCCTACGACAGGCAGAACCCTGACGCCAAGAGTGGACGTTTCCTCCATCAAAACAGCCGCATGTTTCTCAGGACTTGCGGTGAGAACCCTCACCAAAAAACCAATGCGACCTTTTTTCATAAAACACGGCAGCAGATGCACGTCCAACGCGCCTTCGTCTATAAGACGCTCGACGGCATATGAAAGACACTCTGGGGTAGAATCATCTATATTCGACTCAAGAAGAACAAGCTCTTGGGTTAAAACAATCTTGAGGACGTTAGGGTAACCCAAATTCATGGAGCCTGCGCCGAATCCTGGGTTGCCTTCGACTCCTGCTGTAGTGTACTCTGCTGCAAGTGACGCTAGAATTGCCGCCCCAGTTGGGGTGGTAACCTCTCGGCTTGAGGTGACGCGTACGGGTATCCTGTGTTGTTTTATAATCCACTCGGTCGCTGGTGCAACACAGCCGACCGACAGCACTGACGCCTTGATTCTGGCGTCAATAAGATTCAAGTCCTCTAAAGCTAACGCAACAGCAACCGAATCCACAACACAGTCCACTGCCTCGTGGAGGCGAACCTTCTTTAGAGGGACGTTATGCACACTTGCCTCGGCCGAAGCCAACGTGGTTAGAATGCGCCTTGCGAGAGACTTGACCTTGAGTGAAACCCTAAGCTTGTTTATTTCCTCCAGCAAGTCACGGTACTCTCTTGAAGCGGGCTTGTAGGTTACGTCAAACTTCGTGGCCAGAACACCGCGTTTAGAAACCTTCCTAAAGCGCACTCTGGCAACAGGCTTCAATGCGTTGACTATTTTCGTGTAGTCAGCGCCCAAGTCCACGAGAGCGCCAACGAACATGTCGCCTGCGATGCCGCGAGAACAATCTATGTAAAGCATTTTATCAAGGCAGTATTTACGCTTCCCGGCTTTTTATCAACCCCTCAAGGTGGTCATATTTGTCCAAGTTCGCAGAGTCAAGCCGTATCAACTGAACGTACTCTTCGCGCGCTTCATCAAGCCGGTTAGTGTATGCGTACAACAAGCCGAGATTGTAGTGGGCTTTAACGTGCTTAGGGTTGGCTTCAACAGCCTTTTTGTAGTACTCTATCGCTTTTTCAACATTTGAGGGGTCGTCTCTCACCACGTCTATTTCAGTGTACAGGCAGCCTAGATTATAGTATGCGTCAGCGTGCTTGGGGTCGAGCTCAACAACCTTATTGAGTATTTTATCTATACCCTCGTAGTCCGGAGACTCCTTGGCAAGCAATGCAGCATAATCGTTCAGAACCTCAAGCATCTTAGGCCTGTCTTTAACGTCCTCAGCCAAAGCGAGCGCTCCATCAACGTTACCCCGATCCAAGAGCTTTATCACGTCGTCTATGTCAGCCATTTTTGGGTTTAACAATCTGGTAGGCTAAGACTGCCGCCCCGTAGCCGTTGTCTATGTTTACTACAGCAACCGGCGTGCACGAGTTGAGCATGGTGTGCAATGCTGCCTCGCCTTTATGCGAGACACCATAGCCTACTGACGTTGGGACTCCAATCACAGGCACGTCAACAAGCCCGGACACCACAGACGGCAACGCACCTTCCATGCCCGCGACCACGACTAGGGCACCGGCATTTGTCATCCGCTTTAGAGCAGGATAAAGCCGGTGGACGCCCGCTATTCCGACGTCGTATTCGGTTATTGTGGCGCAGCCTAATTCTTCGGCGACAATCCTAGCTTCTTCGGCGATAGGTATGTCTGAGGTTCCGGCTGTTAGTATGCCGACCTCGCCCATCTTCTTGACGTTCAACTTCTTTTTCTTTACCACTAATACTTTAGCTTTAGGGGAGTATTTAACCGAACACCCTCGAACACGTGTTTTTTTGGAGACATAGTTTGCCGTCGGTTTGTCTATTTTTGTCACTATAATTCGCCCGCATTTGGACAAAAAAGAAGAAGCTATTTTAACCAAATCCTCCTTAGTCTTGAACTCTCCGTAAACCACCTCAGGTATGCCGCAACGCCTCGGCCGATCCAAGTCAGGTTTCAGTATCCTCATTCCAGCAGCCTCAGAACAGCCTTCAAATCGCCTACAGTAAGCTGGCCTGAAGCAGACTCTCTGCCTCTGCCCACGGACGCGAACGTCAAATACGACCCCAACAGCGGCCCGACGACGCGCGAGATTTTCCCGCGCTCGCCCATAGACAAGGCTATGACGGGCAGGCCGGATTCGTTTGATGCGAGAGCTTCCATGACCGCAAGCACGTCGGAATGTTTTTTAGGGGTGAACGCGACCTTGGCTATGTCGGCGCCCGCCTTTTTCTCGCGGCGTATTATCTGCAGTATTTTTTTCACGCCCGGAGTTTTCTTGAAGTCGTGGTATGCGACAATAACTTTGACTCCACGCGACTTAGCCTGCCGTATGAACGCCGCACGCGCGGGGGGTTTGCAGTTTAGTTCTATTGTTGCGTACTGTACTTTGTCCAAAACGCTTGAGAGGAGTTTCAGGCGCTCTTTCTCGCTTCCGTTGAAGAAGCCGCCTTCCCACTTGGGCATGCACGTCGCAATCTTTGGTTTTTTGATGAGGGATAGCTTGTCGAGATTTCGCAAGTCCTTAAGACAGTCTAACCGTATCTCAAATACGTCCGCGTTGTTTTTCAACGCGACTTTAACCATCAAAACGACCGTTTTCTCCCTTAAAACAGCGCAAATCATTTTAACTCGTGCATTAAATAACAATTAAATTGAAGCTATTTAATAAAAGTAGGGGGTTTTTCCTGAGCGATAACGCTTGCTTGGCTGAATCTTTCCGAAGCAGGCTTAGAGGTCTGATGCTGTCTAAGCCGAACGATATGGTGCTTGTTTCCCCTAGAGAAGATGTTGCGGGCGCGACAATACACATGTGTTTTATGCTGTGCCCAATAGGTGTGGTATGGCTTGACTCGAATTTTGTCGTAGTTGATTTGGCCACACGGATAATGCCGTTTAGTCCTCTGAAGCCGAAGACGTGGAGAGTCTACAGGCCGAAAAAGCCGGCAAAGTATGTAATCGAGTTGGGTGTAGGAAACGTGGGAGATACTGCAATCGGCGACAAAATAGAGTTCATGAAAGCCTGACACGACAGTTAAGTCGAATACGGCAGCTTGGCTGACGTCTCCTGAATCCAGCAGGACTCGAACTCCGGATTCCTTCTCCACGAGCATTTGCCGTTAACGCAACCGCACGAAGTGCTTCCGAAACACAAGTACTCTGGCCTAAGCTCGCACGTTGTGACAAAACCGCGCGCCTTTTCTTTTGTGGTGCAGACTTGCCCGGAGCATCCTGCCTTAACGCAGTCCGAATCTGACGTGCACTCTAATCCCGCTGGTTTAACGCAAACGCCTCCCGCATCAGGGTAGTCTCCGTCAAGCTTGCACTCAAGGCCTACACCACACAGTATGCCTGCTATTCCGCCGCAGAATCCTCCCTCGCCGGCGGCATCCTGCGCAGATGATTCGACTATAAGCCCGCCAGCCTCGCCTTCGTATTCCACGCCATAAACCCTTACAATGTAGTCGAAGCCCTTTTGAACTCCGGAGACGGTCACATTAATCTCATAACTGCAGAGGCACCTGCACATTTCCCCCACATTCTTCTCATAAACGCTTATGACACGCCTGCCGTCTTCCTCGCTCTCGTTCAGGGAGACGGTTATATTAGCGCAACAGACGTAGTCGAGTATGTGCGTCACGTGCATGACGCCTGCTCCGGATGCGTTGAAAAACTTTTGCGCGAGAATTTTGTTTTGGTTTCTGTTTTCAGTGGGAGCGCCTGAACATGGTCCTTGGGTGAACGAAACAATTTTTGTTTTTTCCCGGTCATCTTCTGTTGTCTGGCAGTTGAAACCGCACTTGTGGTCTGCGCACTGCCAGCTGCCGTTGCACATGATGTTGGGCATGCCTTCGCAGTCTGCGGGGATGTCACACTCTATGGATGGCGGCTCGGTCGTAGCCTGCGACTTATTCTCCAAACTCTCGTTGCATTCGAAAACGCATTTTTCGTTAGCACACGTCCACTCGCCAACGCACATTATGTGAGGTTTTCCATTGCAGTCAGACGGGAGGTTGCACGCGCTTTTCTCCGGACTCAAACACCCTGTCATGAAAACCATCAATGACAAAATCGACAAAATTATTGTCCCCCTCATCGTGCGTCATTTAATGGATGGTAACCGTTATTTAAAGCAGTTGAAGTTTTCTTTCGGCGTAAACCGAAAAACAATTAGGCATATGTCACTGGCTTATGCGCCCGCGGCATGAGAGGCGAACCGAATCATCGGTTATCTTATCGCATAACATAGGGTTGTTTAACTGTAACGCAACGCGTGAGATACAGTAGACGTCGCGCTGTGAACTATCTTGCACCTCATCGCACAACGTCGAGTCATTCAGGTATTTTGCGGCGTGTATGTAGCATGAGTCCCGCCCCTCTTGCGTGGTGGCTTTCTCACACAACTCTGGTGTAACGTTTTCGGGCACGAATACGACGCGGATTGAAGTCGTCAGGGCTGTTGGGGTTTCCGCCAGCGTTGTGGTTTCCACGAGCACTGTAGTTGACTCAACGGTTTGCTCCTGCGGCGAAATGCACATTGGGATTGAAGACAACGCGATTAAAAGAACTAAAACCGACGACCTCATTTTGTTACCTACTGGTGTTCGTAGTATAAAAACCTAACCGCCCAGACCGAATTTTTTCACCAAGCGCTCCATCTTCCTGCCGCCGCCCATAGTCTTCATAATCTTCTTCATCTTTTTGTAGTAGTTCAAAAGCTCCTTCACTTCAGCGGGCGTTGCTCCGGAACCCAACGCTATGCGGTCTACGCGGGAGCCCTTTATCAACATGGGGTCGTTCAGCTCCTCGTCGGTCATGGAGTCCATCATCACCTTAAACTTCCGGACCTTCTGCTCCTGCATCTGCATCAAGTCTTTCGGTATCTTAGCTTGGAACGGAAGCATCTCAACAACCTTGTGCATAGGCCCCAGCTGACTCATCTGCTCTATCTGCTCGTACAAGTCAACTAGTGTGAACCTGCCGGACATAATCCTCTTCGCCGACTCCTCGTCAAAGTCGATTTCCTTCGCCTTCTCAAGCAACCCCTCAAGGTCGCCGAAACCAATAAGCCGTGACACAAACCTCTGCGGATCAAAAACCTCCAAGTCAGCGATATGCTCCCCAACGCCGATAAAAAAAACCTTCGCCCCAGTCACAGCACACGCCGACAACGCGCCGCCGCCCTTTGCGCTGCCATCGAGCTTGGACAGAATTATTCCATCCACCCTGCACGACTGCATGAAGGCCTTAGCCTGCTCGCCAGCGCTCTGTCCTATTGTGCCGTCCAAGACGAGGATTGTCTTGTCAGGATTTATTTTAGAGTGAACCCGGTTTATGTCGTCCATAAGCTCCTTGTTCAGCTTATGCCGGCCCTCCGAGTCTATGATGAACAAACCCTCGTTCTTAAAGTGCTTTATCCCGTTTTCGATTATCTTCAACGTGTCCTTCTCGCTGTTCTCACCATAGAAGGGGACGTGTATTTCCTCAGCAAGCTGCTTCAACTGGTCGTATGCTGCAGGCCTAAACGTGTCAGCGCAAATCAACTTCGCGTTCAACCCCTGCTTCTTGCAGTATCTGGCGAGTTTAGCGGCCGTTGTAGTCTTGCCAGAACCTTGGACGCCGACAAGCAGTATCCTGTTCCCATCCTTAAGCTCCAGCGGCCCTCCCCCGCCAACAAGCTTGACAAGCTCCTCATAAGTTATCTTTACGAGATTCTCGTTACGCGACAAAGCTCCCGGCGGCTTCTCCAACAGGCCGCGCTCCTCTATGTTTTTAGAAAGCCTGAGAACCAGCTCGACGTTCACGTCTGAAGACAACAAGACCTTCTGTATCTCCTTCACATACTGCTTGATCGCCTTCTTGTCAAGCACCACAGCCTTCCTAACGCTTTTTATCGCGCCCCGCAGTCCCTCCTTCAGCTTGTCGAACGCCATTTAACACCACCCTACGCGCACATGATGCTTAGCTTTTAGATGTCTGGCTTTAAACGTTTTTATCCCAGATGTTTATGGTCTCATTCGTCCTCCGCCGGAGGGGATTCAACTCCAAAAGCAATGGCAGAGAATACATTGCCAGCGCGAAAATGGAGTACGGGAAGAAGAAGAACAGTGTGAACAAGTATCTTAGGCTAATCTGCGACATCTTATGCAATGCCATAAGGTTGTATACTGTGTTCAAAACGAACGTCAAAATGATTAGGGGGGTTATGAAGGTGTACGGCCACTCTCCGACGGATATCTTGTACGCGTATTCTATCGTCCCGTATGTGGTAAACCACGAGAAAAGATACTTCAGAACGTTAAACGAAAACAACGGATTGTATGGCGCAAGATAAAGCATGTAGCCTCGAACTATCTGGTAGAACGTTAGTGGTATGGCAACAAAACCATGGACAAACCAGTACAACTGCGTGGGTATGCCGTAAAGTCCGACTGCCCCGTATTTCCCGCTGAACGGAACGTCACGGTGCTTTCGAATCACCTGCAGGGTGCCGCGACCCCAACGTATCCTCTGCCTAGCCAAATCTTTTATCGTCTGTGGAACATGAGTGTATATCCTGGCTGAAGACATCGTTAGCTTATAGCCCGTCTTCCTAAGCCGCAAGCCAACGTCAAAATCCTCGGAAAGAGTGTCTGAACTGAAGCCCCCGACGTCAAGAAGCGCCCGCCTCCTGAACGCCGCAAACCCCGGCAGAATGTACGTGCTGTTTATGTTGTTGCAGACGTACCGCCAAGCTGAAGTCAACACGTACTCAAAGTCCTGAAACCACACGATAATTTTATTGTTCACGACAGCCCGTATCACGCCGGAAACAGCGCCAACGTCTTTGTCAGCAAACGACGCCACTATTTCAGCAAGCGCGTTTGGATCTAGCCGGGAGTCGGCGTCCAAGACGACTATGATTTCCCCTTTTGATGCTTCAACGCCTTTGTTCAGAGCGTTAGCTTTTCCCATGTGCTGGACGTTCAGAAGCCGTATGCTACCGTTGCGTGCGGCAGCTTTTTCAATCACTTCACGTGTGTTGTCTGTGGAACCATCGTTTACGACAACGACTTCTTTTTCACCGGGATATGACGCGTTCAACACGCTCTCTAGGGTCTTGTCTATGACGTCGCCTTCGTTGTGAGCGGGCAGTATCACAGACAACACAGGATATTTCAAGAGAACGCCTTCCTGTTTATGCGGGAAAAAAAAGAGAAGAATCCACAGAGAGTAGATTACAGTAAGAACGCAAAACATCACAAAGAGTATCTCGTCTATCATCTCAAGTAAACAATTAAAGACACGAGGATTTATTTACAAATGGAAAGCGACGGAGAATACTGGCACATGAGCGCCATCATTTCATCGCTGGTGTGTAGTCCACAATGTGTGTGGCCTTCAACCACCACGCAGGGATACTCGGTGACGTTATACAATTTTATAAGACTGTCTACGGCGGAGATATTTCGGTCAGCGTCAAAACTGAGTATGGATATCTCCGGGTCAATGTTCTGGTTTATGTAAGTCAACACATAACCCTGCTCGTCGCAGCGTCTGTTTTGCTCGCACTGGCCGTAGAAGTAAAGGACTATGGTATGATTGTAGTTGCATGTTTTTTTAAGCTTGCTTAACATCGCGAGATGGATTACTTCACGCCGGTTCAGTTTTTTCTTCTCGCGGATGTAGAATTCGTCGTTTGCGAAGTCTTTTGTTATGTCGCGGTAGGATTTTATCCTGCCGTCAAGCACCCAAAGCCTCGACTCAAGGTAGTCTAGCTCGCTTTTCAAGATGTCGCAGCTGTTGTTCTGCTGCGCAACAAGGTCCATGAAATAGTAGGCAGTCTCGATTTCCTCGAAATCATCCACAATCTCGTTCATCTGTTCTGTAACATACTGCTCCCGCTGCGACTCGAAAAACATGTTAAGGGAGTATATGCTGGCAAAAATCAGCAGAGTCATCAAAGCCGCCGTGGCATAAAGCCTTACATCGAAGCCCGCCATCTTACCTTCTTCTTAAGCACGACAAAATATAACGCGATAATCCAGAATACGTGGTAAGGCAGGAAAAAGAACAGAAACGCCACAAAACCGAACAGGTTTTTTCGTATTTTCTCGCCCATCATCTTCATGCCGACGTAACACGCCATAAGGTTCATGACAAACGGCGTCACCGCAAGCAGCGACAACATGCCGATGGAAAGCGGGTCCAACGCCATATGGGTTATGAAATTCTTAATGGAGGGAAATATGTCAAAGTTTATGAGACTCAAGTCACTGTAAACCATGTGCGCGTTAGAGAAAAACAAGTAGGTGGTGGAGAAAAACAATAGTAGACCCAGCGCCGTGGTCCCGTAGTTGAATGGGATGAAAAACAACCCGAAGTTGCCTAAATTGCGGTTGAAGAAAACATCCCTATGCTGCAGAAGAGTCTGTATTGTCCCGGAATACCATCGCTTTCGCTGGTGATACAAGTCCCGCAGATTGTTCGGGACCTTGGTTGACGCGCCAGTCATCACGCAGCAGGCTATCTTGTAGTGTGCCTTCTGAAAGCGGTATGCTATCTCCAAATCTTCGACGATGTTCCCGACCTGGAACCCGCCTATCGCCAAAACCTTGTCGCGCCGGTATATGCTGAATTGTCCGGGCGTCAGGTACATGCAGTCTATTGACGAGAATATTTTTGGGTAGAATCCTAGGCCGAGGTTGTATTCGACGGCTATTATTTTCTCAAGCCAGTTTTTAGGGTTTCGGACTGTTATTCTAACGATTACTGCCGCAACGTCCTCGTCTTTGAAGTAGTTGATTGTCTTTTTGATGACGTCTTTCTGCGTTACCGTGTCGGCGTCGATGCATGCCACGTACTTTCCTCTAGCTTTCTCGAATCCAAAGTTGAGCGACGCCGCCTTGCCCATGTTTTTCTCGTTGTTTATGAGCACAATTTTGTCTTCAGCAGCGTATTTTCCAGCTATTTCAGACGTGCGGTCTTTGGAGCCGTCGTTTACGACAATAATCTCGAGCTTGTTTTTAGGGTAATCTATCTCCAGCAACGACTCTATAGTGTCTGCGATTCCAGCTTCCTCGTTGAACGCTGGAACGACTATGGAAACAAACGGCGTACCCTCAGTTGACGGCGGGATAACGTAGAACTGCTGCCTGTGCTTTAAAAAAGTCAATGCTGAGACTAAAAAGAAGAACGTCACGAGAAACCATACAACATACACTAAGGTAACGTGAAGTACATTCATCTTGGCTGGGATATAATAAGATATTGAAGTATAAGAGGTTATTATATCCACCTAAAATGGACGAAACCCGGAGTTTAGAAGCCAAACGGCAGGCAGTCCACATGCTAGTAGGCCTGTTCATGGCCGCTGCAGTATGGTACGCCAAACCCGCATTAGGCGACTACATGATAGCCCCGATGCTAATAATAATAACAACGCTCGTAGTGACGCCCAGAATAGCGCCGAAATTCCCGGTCATAAGCCACCTGCTCTTCCACTTCGAGCGCAAGGAAGACATAGAACGGTTCCCGTTCAAGGGCGCTGTGTGGTACAACGTGGGCATAACCTTTCCGATAATTCTTTTGAGCAGGGAAACCGCCTGTGCGGTGATAGTTATACTCAGTATAGGCGATGCAGCATCAACCATTGTGGGAAAGTTTTACGGCAGACACCGGATTGGACATAAGAGTCTGGAGGGTTCGACCGCATTCCTAATGTCAAGTTTCGTCGGCGCGTTAACACTCTTGAGTATGGAAAACGCGATGATTCTTGCAATGTCGGGCACGTTAATAGAACTCTTGGATTCGCGGCTGGACGACAACTTGAGTATACCCTTAGGCCTCACAATAGTCTCCAGACTCGTCGGCCTATAGCTGCGGCTTCCGTTCCTGAGTAGCAGGCTTTTTCTCGGGCTTCTTCATGCCGCCAAACTGTTTGGACAATTTGTCGATTGCTGGGTCAACCTTGCCGACCTGGGAAAACCGGTCCATCTGCGCCTCCAGATTACCGCCAGCAGTCACCTTGTACTGGTCTCTAAGCGAGGATATGCGTTGCATGTGGGCGCTATAGGACATGCTTGGGCCGGGTTTCTCTTTAGGCTCGTCGTCAGACTCCTTTATCGACTTGAAACCCTCCTGCTCTGAAAGGGCTTTTTGTTCAGCCTTCTTCTGTGCATCAAGTATCTTCTTTTCTAGGTTAGTAAGTGGCATAGTGTTTAACATTATCTAATTTGCAGATTAAATACTCTGCCGGAGTATTGCGTCAACCATTCTGGCTGCGCGAACTGACGCCCCCACGTCATGCACCCTCAGGAACTTGGCGCCCTTCATCACGCTCACAGCCAACACAGCCAGCGTTCCCTCAAGCCTTAAGTCGGCCGGCAGACCCAAGACGTTTCCTATGAAAGACTTCCGGGACGGGCCGACCAGGATTGGACAGCGCATGGACTTGAATTCATCAAGCCGTCTTAGTATTTCGAGATTGTGTTCGGTGGTTTTACCAAACCCTAAGCCGGGGTCGAGTATCACCTTGTTCTTCGATACGCCGCAGCCTTCAAGCGATGAGACACGTTCGACGAAAAAATCTTTGATGTCCTCGACCACGTCAGCGTACTTGGGGTTCTCCTGCATACTCTTTGGAGTACCCTGCATGTGCATCACCACTACAGGAACACCATACTCTGCAGCAACCTCGGACATGCCTTCCTTGCGCAGACCATACACGTCGTTAATCATGCGAGCGCCTGCTTTGAGGGCTGCCCTAGCGACTTCAGGCTTGTAGGTGTCAACTGACAGACAGACGCCACGCTCTTCAGCCAGCGACTTTATCACGGGTACAACACGCCTCAACTCCTCGCTAACTGGAACAGACTTTGAGCCAGGGCGAGTGGACTCGCCGCCAACATCTATGACATCGGCGCCCTCCCGAATCATCCTGCGCGCATGCTCGACTGCCGCGTCCGTAGAGTAGTGTGACCCGCCGTCGTAAAAAGAGTCTGGAGTAACATTAAGTATGCCCATGACCTGCGTCCGACTCAAGTCCAGTTTAACGCCACCACAGTCAAGCGTCTTTAATGCCATCTTACTTTATCATGCCAAATCTGACGCGCCTCAGCGGCGACAAAAAGCGAGCCGCCCACGCACACCACATCACTTGCGCCCGCGGAAGCCAGCGCATGAGACACTGCTTCGGCCACATTATCCTTTTTAACGTAACTTAAGTTAAGCTTTTTCGCCTCCCGCTCCATAGCAGAAACAGACGCCGCCTGAGGGTGTGATGAACGAGTCAATATAAGGTCGCATTCTCTTGGAAGAGCGCCCATTATTCCGTGAACGTCTTTGTAGCCTGAGACGCCTAAAACAAAAAACAGTTTCCGGTATTTTATGAGACGTTTCAAAGAATGTGTAAGCTGCCTCATGCCAGACGGATTGTGCGCCCCATCGAGTATGAGATAGGGTTTCTCCTGCATTACCTCAAACCTGCACGGCCAAACAACCTCCCTAAGACCATCTCGTATGCAATCAGGAGTTATTTCAAAGCCTCTCTTTCTTAGCAAATGCAACGTGAAAACCGCAACCGGAATGTTCTTCAACTGATACGCTCCCGGAAGTGGGACAAAAAGGTCGGCATATTTTTCGTTACCGCAAAAAACATCAACCAGGTTTCCTCTGACGCTTTCCTCAAGCGCCGCGCATTTGAAGTCAACATCAATTCCATAGAAATCGGACCTCTTCTCCGCGCTAACACGCTTTATTACCTCAACCGCCTCTTGGTTTGAGACACCAGATACTACAGGAGTGTTTTGCTTGATTATGCCAGCCTTCTCGAACGCAATCTCTTCCACAGTCTTGCCGAGGAACTCCATGTGGTCTAAATCCACGTCCGTTATGACGGAAACAATAGGCTTTACGACGTTTGTCGCATCCAATCTGCCGCCCATGCCAACCTCCACAACCGCGACATCCACCCTACGCTCGCTAAAGTGCTTGAACGCTACGGCAGTAACAGCCTCGAAAAAAGTCGGCCGCCTTACACGCGGAAGACCATCAATGATGGACTTCACGACTCCGACAAGCTCGACAAACGTTTCCCTAGGAGCCTCATCATAGCCGACCATGATGCGTTCAGTAAAGTTTGTTATGTGTGGGGACGTATATAAGCCGGTCTTCAACCCCGACTTCTGGAGGACGCTGCGCACCATAGAGCAGACGCTGCCTTTACCGTTTGTTCCGGTAACGTGCACGGAGTTGAAGTCTTCCTGAGGGTTATTTAAGGCGGAAAGAAGCTCCTTCATAGGCCCTAACCTGAGTTTGATGCCAGAATCCCGCCTCAGCGAGTACAAGTAATCTAGAGTCTGCAGGTAGTTCATTTCCAGACTAATGTTTAAAACACCTTACGCCAGTGAACACCATCGCCATACCATACTCGTCGACGGCATCAATGACTTCCTTGTCTCGTATGGAACCGCCGGGCTGGATTACTGCAGTAACACCCCCCGCCTGGGCAGCATCTATGCCGTCCCGGAAGGGGAAGAATGCGTCAGAAACCATCACAGAACCACGAGACTTCCCACCAGATTTTTCAACGGCAATCTTGACCGCGTCAACCCGGCTCATCTGACCAGCACCAATGCCGACAGTCTGCTCGTCCTTACACAATACTATTGAATTAGACTTCACATGCCTGTTTATTTTCCACCCGAACAACATTGAAGAAACTTCGTCCTTTGACGGCTTCCTCTTGCTCACAACCTTAATGTCGCCCGCACCAACCACGGGGAAATTCCTCGACTGGGCAAGCATGCCCCCAACAACCTTCCTCAAATCAACACCCTCAGAACTCGTTGTAACACCGCCGCTCGCAAGCAACCTGATATTCGGCTTCTCCTTAAGCAACTTAAGGGCGCTGTCGCTGAAGGACGGCGCTATGACTGCTTCTATGAAAAACGGCTTCATGAGCTCTGCAGTCTTCAGGTCGAGTTCGCGGTTAAGCGCGACCACGCTGCCGAATGCCGACAGTGGGTCGGACTCGTGAGCCTTCTGGTAGGCTGAGAATATGTTGTCTGCTGATGCGACACCGCACGGATTAGTGTGTTTTATCACGGCAGCAGTGGGTTTTTCAAAGTCTTTAACCAGCTCGAACGCGTCGTTTAGGTCAATGATGTTGTTGTAGGAAAGTTGTTTCCCATGAAGCTGTTTTGCGTTCGTCACACATGCTTCATTTATCTTCAACTCGGAGTAGAATGCAGCCCGCTGGTGAGGGTTCTCGCCGTAACGAAGGTCCATGACTTTCTTGTAAGTTAAATTCAAGACGCTGGGGAACTCCTGGATCAACCCAAACCGAGCCTCAAGGAAGCCGCATATCACTGAATCATACCAAGACGTGTGCTTGAACGCCTCAACAGCCAAAGACGACAACGTTTTCTCACTTAACCGGCAGCTGTTTTCCTCAAGCTCACGGATTACGTCAGCATACTGAGACGGGCTGACGACAACAGCAACATGCCGGTAGTTTTTGGCCGCAGCCCGAACAAGCGCCGGACCACCGATGTCTATGTTTTCAATAGCATCCTCCAAGGCGACGTTTTCTTTCGAAACAGTCTGCTCGAACGGATAAAGGTTCACAACAACCATGTCAATAGGCGCTATGCCGAGCTCGCCGAGCTTGCGCATATGCTCTTTATTGTCGCGCAACGCCAGAACCGCGCCGTGTACTGCAGGGTGCATTGTTTTGACGCGGCCGTCAAGCATTTCAGGGTAGCCAGTAACGTCCGAAACCTCAGTAACAGGTATTCTTTCTTTAGACAACGCCTTAGCCGTTCCTCCTGTAGAAACCAATTCCACGCCAAGCGTGGAAAGTTTTTTGGCAAAATTAGTCAAACCGGTCTTGTCTGAGACGCTTAATATGGCTCGGCGCACCCTCAAAAAAACCACCAGTAAGAGATACTGTTTCGTTGCTTAAAAATAGGTTGTCGTCTGGAGC
>CAZKCF010000004.1:0-15793 GCA_964551365.1 uncultured archaeon | reverse complement strand
CTGAAATAGAGATAAAAAGCAAGCCGACCGCGGTTGTCGCGGGTGCTCCTGCAGTAAGGTATGAAGACATCGGAGGCCTTAAGGATCAGGTAAGCAGGATTAGGGAGATGATTGAGCTTCCTATGAAGCACCCTGAACTGTTTGAGAAAGTCGGCATCCAGCCGCCAAAAGGAGTTTTACTGTACGGTCCTCCGGGAACTGGGAAAACGCTTCTCGCTAAGGCAGTCGCCTCCGAAACAAACGCGTACTTTATCTCAATAAACGGCCCGGAGATAATGGACAAATTCTACGGAGAATCCGAGAGAAAACTCAGGGAAATATTCGAGGAAGCACAACAGAACGCTCCAGCAATCATATTCATAGAGGAAATAGACAGCATAGCCCCCAAGAGGAGTGAAACCAAAGGAGAAGTCGAACGCCGGGTCGTAGCCCAGCTACTCGCGCTTATGGATGGTCTTGTGGCCAGAGGCAACGTCGTCGTGATTGCGGCAACGAACAGGGAGGACGACATTGATCCTGCCTTGAGGCGGCCGGGCAGGTTTGACAGGGAGATTGAAATAGGCGTCCCAGACCGGAACGGCAGGAAAGAGATACTGGAGATTCATACGAGAGGCATGCCCATAGCAGAAGACGTCAACATGGAGGGGATAGCCAACGTAACCCACGGGTTCGTTGGAGCAGACTTGTCGGCGCTCGCTAGGGAGGCGGCCATGGGCACGTTGAGGAAGGTTCTGCCGAAGATAGACTTGGATAAAGATGAGATTCCGACAGAGGTTTTGGAAAACCTTTCCGTGACGAAAAACGATTTCACCGAAGCGTTAAAGAGTGTTGAACCATCGGCACTACGCGAGGTTTTGGTTGAGGTTCCGGACGTGCGGTGGACTGATATTGGAGGGCTTGTGGAAGTTAAAAAGAAGCTTAAGGAGATTGTAGAGTGGCCGCTAAAGAACCCTGATGCGTTCAAGAGGGTTGGCATAAAACCCGCCAAAGCCGTTCTACTGTACGGCCCGCCAGGTTGCGGTAAAACACTACTAGCGAAGGCTGTGGCAAACGAGTCTGAAGCCAACTTCATCACAGTCAAAGGCCCGGAACTACTCAGCAAATGGGTTGGGGAGTCAGAAAAAGGCGTCAGAGAGATATTCAAGAAGGCACGCCAGACGGCGCCCACAATAATACTCTTCGACGAGATTGACGCGCTTGCTCCGCGCAGGGGCATGCATGCTGGGAGCCACGTCACTGAGACTGTCGTGAACCAGATTCTAACGGAGTTGGATGGTATCGAAAGCTTGGAGAATGTGGTTGTTATCGGTTCGACGAACCGGCATGACATCATAGACCCCTCTCTTCTGAGGCCCGGCAGATTCGACAGCCTCCTGCTTGTGCCCCCGCCAGACAAGGACGCGCGGCTTGAAATATTTAAGATACATACTAAGAGTATGCCGCTGAAGGACGTTAATGTGGAGGACTTAGCCAAGAGGACTGAGGGCTACAGTGGCGCGGATATTGAGGGCATATGCAGGGAGGCGGGGTTGAATGCCTTGCGGGAGAACATAAAGGCTGGTAGTGTCACGAGAAAACACTTTGACATGGCCTTGGAGAAGATTAAGCCGTCGATAACAAGCGAGGAAGTCAAGTACTACGACAAAGCGTTTAAGAAGGAAGAGAAGACTGTGGGGTACGGTTAGGGGCGGCTTATGGATCCTAAGGCAATCGACATGAACTGCGAGTATCTTGGGGTTTCAAGACTACAGTTGATGGAGAATGCTGGGAAAGAAATCGCACGACAATGCATTGAGCACAATAAGATTGTTTTCTTTTGCGGCCCCGGCAACAACGGGGGTGACGGTCTTGCTGCAGCAAGACATCTTAGGGGATTAGGTAAGGAGGTTAGGGTTTATGCTGTAGGAGCCAGCAAGACTCCTGAACGCGAAAAGAACCTGAAGGCCCTCCTGAATACCGACGCAGACATCTTAATCATAAACGACTCAAGCGAGTGCACGCAGATTAGAGACTCGCTTAAAGGATTCGACTTGATTGTAGACGCCCTCATCGGAGTCGGCTTGAAGGGACGCCTCATGGAGCCGTTCAAACGCGTTGTGGAAACAATAAACGAGTCTAAGAGACCAACAATTTCAGTGGACACGCCGACAGGCGACGAAACGCTTAAAGTCAACGCAGACGTTGTTCTGTCGCTGCATAACGCGAAAGTCCCGGGCGCGAAGGTGGTTGACATAGGAATCCCGAAAGAGGCTGAATTGTATTGCGGGCCGGGGGACGTGTATATTGCAGTGCCTAGGAGAAATCCGGACGCTCACAAGGGGGATTTTGGGCGGCTTTTGGTTGTCGGCGGCAGCAGAGACTATGTTGGTACTCCAACGCTTGTTGCTGAAGCGGCATTAAAGACTGGAGTGGACTTGATTACTGTAATATGCCCGAAGTATGTGGCAGATAGGATGCCGTTCAACCCGAACTTGATTGTAAATTCCTTGGAGTCCGAAGACTTCCTCAAGGAAAAAGACGTTGACAAGATACTTGAACACAAATTCGACACGCTTGCTGTGGGAAACGGCTTGAGCACAAGCAGCGACACAAAAGACGCCGTCAGGAAACTGCTTAACAACGTTGAAACTCCTGTTGTTGTTGACGCCGACGCCCTAAAGCTTGTCAAGAAAAACCAGCTGAAGCAGAACATGATTCTCACGCCGCACGCGGGAGAGTTCAAAACGCTATTCGGGGAATACGAAAACCTTGACCGAGAGAAGATTGTTGAACGACAGGCTAAAGACACGGGAGCCACGATAGTCCTTAAGGGAAAAACAGACGTCATATCAAACGGCAGGCTGACGAAAATCAACAAAACAGGAAACCCGCAGATGACTGTCGGAGGAACAGGCGACACACTCGCGGGACTGATTGCCGGCCTTGCAGCGCAAAACAAGATGACGTTTGAGTCAGCGTGCGCCGGCGTATTCCTTAACGGCCTTGCCGGGGATTTGGCTTACAGCAGGCTTGGGGTTTCTATGGCCGCCACGGACGTTGTTTCATCCATCCCTGAAGCGTTCGCATACTGCCGGAGGTTTGAATGATAGAACGAGTCTCAAACTTCGCTGAGATTGAAGAGCACGTTAAAAAATCCGGCCTGAATTTTAGGGACGCTCTGACGGGATACTATAAGACTCTTGGCGAAAAGTTAGGTTTCACTGTAAGAGTTAATTCCTCGGTAATAAAATACGGAGTGAATTTAGGCAAACTAGATGTCGTCTGGGTTGAGCCAAACATCGTATTCTGCTGCGAGTTCGGAAACACTGAGGAGATGCTAAAAACACTCTGGAAGATGACTGAAGTCAACCCAGAACACGCAGTCTTGATTGTCAGCTCAGGCTCAATGTGCAGGCCAGACAACGCCAAGAAAATCGTGGAAAACTCTGCGCTGCTGAAGAACTTTAAGCAGAAGTTCATAATCTTAGACATCTCGGACAAGAAGGTCGTTTACCCCAACTAGAGCGCAGTTATGTGGTACAGCTCCACGCGGTGTATCTGGCACACGCCCTTTATCGCATGGTATATTTCCGTGCCAAGTTTTCCAACAAGCGCCAGCTGGATTATCTGGTCTAGTTTGGATTGACCGTAATTTTCGAATATTTTCGTTATTCGAGACGTTATTTCCTTTCGCTGTTGCGCGGTTATGTTCTTGGAGGCTATGATGGTGATTTTGATTCGGGCTTTGTTGTCGCTGAAGGTGAAGTCTTTTATGTAGTCCACTTTCGCAGACCCCTTTCGGATTTTCGACTTAAGGTAGCCTAAAATCATCTCAAATGACTTGAATTGTGTGAACGCCTTGTCGTCCTTCACTTCGTTCACTTTGAACTTTATCATCATGTGTTGCTTGGAGCGGGCCTCCATGAAGTCCTTAACTGAGACGGAAATTGTCCTACCTACGAGCGAACTTGGGTCTGAAGCCAGCGTTGCCCCAACAACCTTGCTGTCGAAGCTTTCAGGAGCGATAATACTATACTTCTTCTTTTGTTTCCATGAATCAATGCTTTTTTTAGCGGCCATTTTGTATCGTCGATTCAGCAACCATCTGGCAGCATATTATGTCATCGAGCGTTGAAAGCAACGTGCTAATCTTGTCTGAGGAAACAACAGTCTTGATACTGCCTCCAGAGACTACGGTCTCAATCCCCCTTAACTGGACGTTGTCCACATTCAAGGCTCGTGCGACGCTTTCAACATCCTTCGATTCCGTAGTGAGTTCAGCCACGCACTTCATTTTATATGTCCAGTTTAGCCTTCTCTGGGTCGTAAACCCATGTTGAGGGCAGGCGGTTAACGTTTCGGTAGTATTTCGAGAGCCTCTTGATTTTTGATTCAATCAACTGCAGGCCATGAGAGTTATGCTTGTCTTTAGGGTTCTCAGCCAGATGCCTGCGAAGGTTCGTGGCCTTGCGGATTAGATTGCGCATGTCTTCAGGCATTTTCGGGGCAACGTTGTTTTTCTGGAGTATGCTTAAAACTGTTTTTCCGGTGGATTCTTTGACGGAGGGTATGCCGTATTGGTCTCTCAGGATTATGCCTATCTTGCTCGGCGAGTTTCCGGCGTTGCGTAGTTTAACAACAAAGCCTTCGATTTCCTCGGGCGTGTAGGCAACCCACTCTGCGGGTGTTGTTCTAACCGGTTTCTTTGAACCTGATTTGCCTTTCTTTCGTGAGTGCATTCGAGCCATCTTATGTCAACCTGATTTCAGGGCATGGCAGAGGTTTCCCCCAAACCATCCAGAAAAAGTGGATTAACTTTAGGTAACATGCATATATAAATGTGTGAGAAGCGGTTATTTTGTGTTTGACTTGATGGGGGTCGTGTTCGAGGAGACGCACATAGTTTCCGGACTGCTTTACGGCATGGTTAAGGATAGGATAGGCTTGAAGGAGCTTAAAGGCAGGTACGTCAGATACACGTTAGGCGAGATTGGTAGAGAAGATTTTTGGGAAGGCATAGCAGACAACCCCGACAGCCTAGAAAAAAAGTATTTAGACAAGTACACTCTGAACCCGGAGTTCTATGAGACAACAGCATACTTGAGGGGCAAATACAAGCTGGCGGTGTTATCCAACCACGTTAGAGAGTGGGTGGATTACTTGAACGACAAATACGGGTTCGGAAAAATCTTTGACAAAATGATAATAAGCTCTGACATAGGTCTCAGAAAACCCGACGAGAAAGCGTATAAACTGGCGCTGAACACTCTGGGAGTCAGTGGAGAATGCTGCTGGTTCGTTGACGACCAGTTGAAAAACCTGGAAAAAGCGGCAAGAATAGGGGTCAAGACGATACATTACCCTCGAGAGCCTGAAGAAAACGCCTTTGTGCCAGACTACACAATAAAATCGCTCAGAGACTTAACGAATATTTTTTGAGACCGCTGGAGAATTAAGTTGCTCGCGGAAAATGTTGTTTACCGCAGCCAAAAAAAAGTTCTTCTTGTCTTTAGGTATCCTAGCTCCCGCGGCAATGTCATGGCCGCCTCCCTCGCCGCCGAGCTTCTTACTCTGCTCGCTCATCGCATTACCCAAATGTATCCCCCTGTGAACCAGACCCCAGTTGGCTCTTGAAGACACCTTAATCATCTCCGGATCATCTTTGTCGACCGCAAAAGCCAGCACAGGCTTGTCGGGGGGGATTATCCTCGCTCCATACGCCATGCCAGCTATAACCCCAATAATGCTCTCCTTTATCTTCCCACCCCCATCAAAGTAGTAGAGGAAATCCATGCTCTTGACGCCCTTCTCAGCCAAATAATTTAAGCCGTCTCTAAGCATACGACGGTGGGACTCCAAGAGACGTTTTGCAGTGCCCAACGCCTCACCCCTATCCCCAAGACAAACACGAACGCCAACCTCGGCCTTGTCCTGCCTACCGCACGCATTCAACAAAGTCGCGTACTCCTTAGCGTCCCTAAGCTCCGTCCGCTCCCTCTCATTAACCAGCGTGTAGACTTCACCAATCATGCGCTGGATGACAAACTCAGGAGTATTGTAGTCCAAAAGATGAATGTACAACGCGGTGATAAGATTCTTACGCTCCAAGTGAGTCAAGTCGACGTAACTGCGCCATCCCACAACATCGTCCTTCAAGCTTATGCCAAGCGACTGCAGGAACTGCCCGCACGCCTTCTGGTTTCCCGTGAGCCCCGGCAGAGTCGGGTCTGAAGCGTAAGCTAGCATTTGAGTTAACATGCGGCTGTGTCTACCAAACAGGCTTAAATCGTTTTCAGCGAGAACGCTGCCCTGCGCCACAGCATCCTTAATTATCGCCCGATTCAACGAGTGAAGCTTTCCCTCAGAATCCTGCATGTCACCAACCGCCCCGACTACGGCAATATGCGCCATAGAAGCCCTGCCAAGCGATTTCGCGACAAGGTACGCCATTCCAGCGCCGCTTATGTCCGAGCCTCCGTCATAACCGTACGTGTGCGGGTTTATCTGGCGGAGGTCATCGCGTTCGGGATTATGGTGGTCTACCACGAAAAAGTTTTCAATGTTGTTTTCGTCCAGCAGCGTAAGCTGCCCGGAACCCATGTCAGTGAACACGATAGTGTGCGCGTCCCGGTCTTTTATGTCTTTTATGGTAAGGCTGTCCAACTGCTTGATGGTCACAAACTGCGTTTTTTTACCTAAATGGCGCAGGAGATCTACCATTATGGCGCACGCGGTTATTCCGTCTGCGTCATGGTGGCTGACCACAAGGAAGTCGTCCTCGCATGAAAGCCTGTGCGAGAACTTTTTCAAGCCCTCCCAGAAAGCTGGGTCGGCTTCGTTTACGGGTGTTACGGCATCAAGGTTTACTGTCATCGTGAGGCTGAAGATTAGATATAGAAGTCGGGGTTTTTAAATCAGGCTAACAGTTTTTCCAGTTCGTTGACCCACTTTTGAGCGTCTTCACCTGGGAACAACAACATGTCCCGGTCTTTGGAGTCGGCGCCCCGAAAGGTGATTCTTAGGTAATCTGCCTTCCATCTTTTTTCGTGAGAGAAACGCAGTATGGTTGAGTGGTCAACCCGGAACACGTAGAATTCTCCGTTCTCAACGAAGTCCCAGTATTCGAGAGGCTCGATGATTATCGCTTTTTCCGTCAGGTAGAGGTTGACTTTTATTGGCGGGTTTTTGGATATGAATCCGCCCAAGTCGTCCACCACGTTAACATAGGTGTCTTTGCCTGAAGTCTCCACCAGGACTCTTTCGTCGGGAAGCCTCAGAGGTTCTTCCTCAAATGAAAAGGAGTGGTAGAAATAGTATGCTGCAACAACGCCGAGGAGTATTCCAACCATGACGACGATTATGTCAAAGCGTCTCTCAGGATGGAGAAGAGCATAGGCTGTGACCGCAAGTATTAAGAGTATGGCGACGGCAACACCTAGTTTAACATACCTCGCCATCCTGTCAGCAGTCATTTTCAAGCGCAATAATATATTGTTTAAATAAAAATTAAGGCCGTGAAACTCATTCCTTTGGCTTCAACTTGTTTAACTCATGTTCTAGTAGGCGTGGTGTCGCAATCAAGCCGGTTAAGGTGACCATCAAACCAACCATTATGACCATCAGGACCGTCGTATTGAATGGCTTGAATATGAGAAACAGGCCGCCTAAGACAAGGCAGAAGAACATTAGCATCAGGCCGTTGCTCATGAAACGATGCATCAACCGCACTTTCTCAAGCTCGATTTTGAAGATGCGCCGCTCAGCCTCCTCTTTGTTCATAAAACCACCTCAATAGTCTATTTGACGCGGCAGTTAAATAGCCGCCGCTCTTAATAAGCAGCCTCCAATAGTTAAGCTGACGTTGAGTGAGACTGCAACATGTGGGCTGAGAAGTATAAGCCGAAAAATTTAGACGGTTTTTTAGGCAATCCGATGGCCATAAGCCAGATAAAGGAATGGAAACTCGACAAACCGCTGCTTATACACGGCTCGCCAGGCGTAGGCAAGAGCGCATTGGTTGAGGCTGTGACAGATCACTTTAACTTGGATTTGGTTGAGGTTTCTGAGGACAACATTGAAGACGCTGAAAACATTGCTTCAACGTCGACATTGTTTGGGGAGAGGAAGCTCATATTGATAGACAACGTAGACTCTGTAAGTGACATCAAATTAGTTGCTGAACTTTTAAAGGAATCTAAGAATCCTATAGTACTGCTCACTTCAGACGTCAAGTCACAGAGGTTGAAGACCATAAAGACGCTTTGCGTCAGCATTGGCTTAAAGAGGCCTCGAGCCGACTCTTTGGCAAAGTATCTGGCATGCGTCTGCAAGAGTGAAGGAGTCGCTGTGGAAGGCGACGTGCTGTTGAAGATAGCTGAGAATGCTGGAGGAGACGTCAGAGCCGCGTTGAACGATTTGGAGACCATAGCGAAAGACAAGAAGAAGCTTACGCCGCAAAATCTTGGCGTCTTAGGCGGCAGAGACACTAAGGAGGACATATACGCAGTACTGAGTCTGATCTACAGAGGAAAAAACCTTGGGGAAATAGTCAACTCGACAATGGACTTGGACGAACAACCCAATGAAGTCATCATGTGGATTGACGAGAACACGCCGCGGGTTTACACCACGCGCGAGTCATTAGCCAAATCATTCCATTATCTGGCTAGAGCAGATGTCTTCTTGGGCAGGATAATGCGGCGACAACAGTGGAGTTTTCTCAGATATGTTTCGCCGCTGATGACCGGCGGAGTAAACGCGTCGAAGCCCGATAGGATAAACTCGACGATGTACCAGTTCCCATCATACCTGATTAAACTAAGCCAAACCAAAAAGAACCGGGCACTTGAAAACAGCATCGGTGAGAAGCTTTCTCCCCTGTTGCACGTGTCTTCTAAGACTGTTGCGGAGCAGTATATTCCGCTGGTACGGATTATGCTGAAGAAAAAAATACTGACTGAAGAGGATTTGATGGAAACCCTAAGGCTTAGTGAAGAGGAAACTGAGTTTATAAAAAGCTAGTTATCGCTTACCTGCAGGCCGCCATTCTCCATCAGAACCTTGAAGTCGTCGAGGCTTACTCTCTTTCGGTGCTTAAGTTTGTCCATAGCCTCCTTAGCAGTCTGAACCCTTTTTTCCACAACCTTGGCCTGACTCAACTTCTCAAAATCCTCAAGAAACGGCGCCATCTCCCCCTGTATGCGCTTTATTTCCTCCTTGAGTGAGTCTATTCGGCTTCGAATGGGGTCTGTTACAGTGTATTTCTCCAGCAGAATCTTGTGTTGCTCGTTAGACTTATCTCTGAAAACGCTGATTTCAGCGTAAGCCTCAAGTGCTTTTTTGTGCAATGTGTCTGACTCTGCCTTCATTGAATCTATTTTGGCTGAAAGCTCTGCTATGCGGGAGTCGTATTCCTTAAGCTGCTTGTACGATGAGAGAACGTCATTGTGCAAGACAGTAGCCTTTTTGGCCGCAGCACGCCGTTCAGTAAGCTCAGACATCTGCTCGAACAGACGTATCTCGTCTTCTAGCGGGATGTCTTTAGACGTCAAAATGCCCATATTTTTGGCGTAGATTCTGTCCAAGAGTTCTTCACTACCATTGGCGGTCTTGTTCAGCTTGTCCCGCTCCTGTTTGTCTTTCTTTATTTTTTCATTAAGCCCTTTAACGTCAGTTATAAGCGCCTTGTGCTTTTTCTTATGCTCGACTATCTCCCTGTTGAGTTTGTCTCTCAAATCCCGGCACTCCTTGGCTCTTGAAGACAACTCTTTAACCTTGCCATTAAGCTGATCGCGCGCAACCCGAATCTTGTCGGTCTCGGCTTTGTGGAGGTTAAGTTTCGAGTACAATGCGCTTATCTCCTTCTCTCGGGCGTCTATTTCATGCCTGAAGTCGTTTATCTTACTCTTAAGGTCCTTCTCGTTCATCTTTTCTTCCAGTAAGCTATCGCCGCCTTTTGCTGCGCTATTTTTTCATCCAGGTTTTTTGGCATGCGGTTTGTGTGAAGAGTGTCTTGGATTAGCCTTAATTCAGTCTCAGTCTCTCTCTTTTTGTTTGCATAAGATTCAGCCTCGCCTAGGCGTGCATCCCTAATCCAGTGCTCCAGTTGGTCGAGCTTCTCGGCGAGTATAATAACACGCTGGCCGTAAGTTAAGTCGCGTTCATACTGCTGCAGCAGCTTCTCGTGCTTGGTCAGTATCATCTGAGCCAACGCCTCTTGGCTTAAGTCAGGAATATCCTTGGTTTCCAGCATTCTTTTGTTGTAGGTTATTTTAATGTGTTAACGAAATAAAAAGCATTGCCAACACATTAATACGGCAAACAAGTTAAAATACAATGATTAGACAAGAGGGGAATCATGCTTTAGTTCTGCGTGAATAGTTGACGACAAAAAATATTCTTTGTATCGCCGTCAGATTGGATAGCACTGCGACCGCAACTATCGCATAAAAAAGCCACACAGTATTGTAAAGACCCAAAAACATCCCAACGTAAATCAACACAAGCCTCTCGAAACGCTCTATGAAACCGCCCATACGACGGTGTTCTTCAGGCTCAGTCACCACGTTCCTATGGTCGGCATAAGCCCTCACAAAAGTCGGCATCAAAGCCCCAAAAACCAAAAGCGTAACCCAAAAACCAAGCAGATAAGACCCTACTTCAGCACTAAGGTAAAACAACAGGCCAAAATACAAGAGTATCTCAACATAACGGTCTATAATACCGTCCAGAAAAGCGCCCAAATTCGAAACGCTTTTAGTAACCCGGGCTACTGCGCCGTCTATGGCGTCAATAAGGCCTGAGAGGATGAATAAGACTAGGCCTAAGAGGAGGTTGTGTTGGTGCAGGGACATGAATCCTATTATGGCGGGGGCTAAAGCAAGCAGTGTCCAAGCGTTTGCTGAGATGCCTGTCTTTGAGAACAACATGCCGAGCTTGACGCTAGCCCACTCCACATCTATCATTGACTTAATCATACTTATCTTTCACGCTCTCCTTTAACGAACTCCTCGACCATCTCCCGAGCAACAGAGTCCGTATACTGTATTGGAGGGCTCTTCATGAAATAACTACTCGGACTCGTCAAAGAGCCGCCGACACCACGGTCCAACGCCAGCTTAGCGCACCGTACTGCGTCGACCATCACGCCCGCTGAGTTGGGGCTGTCTTCAACATCAAGCCTGAGTTCAATGTTAATTGGAATGTCTCCAAACTTGCGGCCTTCCATTCTTATGAAACATAATTTCTTGTCTTTAAGCCATGGCACGTAGTCTGACGGCCCTATGTGGATTTGCTCTGGCGGCAACTGAGTGGGAAGTTGGGATTGCACTGACTGTGTCTTGCTGATTTTCTTCGACTTTAACCTGCTTCGCTCAAGCATGTTGAGGAAGTCTGTATTTCCGCCGACGTTCAGCTGGTATGTGGAGTCCAATTTTACGCCGCGGTCTACGAAAAGCCGGGTTAGTGTCCTGTGGATTATAGTAGCCCCCACTTGTGATTTTATGTCGTCTCCTATGACGGGTAGCTTCTTGTCCTGGAATCGTTTAGCCCACTCTTGGTTTGATGCTATGAAAACGGGCATCGCATTTATCATGCCCACTCCAGCATTAAGGCATTCGTTTGCGTAGAATCTGACTGCTTCCTCGGAGCCTACTGGCAGGTAGTTTATGAGTATTTGAGCCTTTGATTTCTTCAGTTCTTCTGCTATGTTGACAGGCTTCTGCTTGGAGTCCACTGTAAACATTTCGCGGGTTGTTTCACCAACGCCGTCCAAGACAGGCCCCTTTTGCACTGTAACATCGAGTTTAGGCACGTCAGAAAACTTTTGGGTGCAGTTTGGGGGCGAGAATACGGCCTCACTTAGGTCCTTGCCTATTTTTTTAGAGTCCACGTCGAATGCTGCGACAAACTTTATGTCCTTAATCCGGTAGCCGCCCATAACGTTGTGCATCAGACCCGGCACCAACGGGTCGTTTGCGTCTATGTCTTTGTAGTATTCCACACCCTGAACGAGCGATGACGCACAGTTGCCTACTCCGGCGATTGCAACGCGTATCTCCTTCATGATTAATATATATTATATTTAATATAAATATTTTATCACTATAAAATAAGATGCCACTGGACAGACTTAAAGATAAGACGACAAAAGAGAATCTATGGCTGTACATACTAACGCTTCTGAAAAGAAAACACATGTACGCCTACGAAATAAGCGAGGAAATAAAAAAAGAATTCAAATTTGAAATCGGAACAGTAACAGCATACATCATACTCTACAAACTGGAAAACGAAGGCTACGTTAAAACAACATGGGTTCTAAAAGACAACAGACAGAGAAAATACTACGAAATAACCCCCGACGGCACAAAAATACTTAACAACGGCGTGAGATACCTTAAAGACCTAACCAGAAAACTAGGGTAAAGACGAAACAGAAGCGAAAACACCGGAAATGTTCAAAGACTCGACCTTCTCAAGACTAGAACCCGCAGGCGGAAGAATAACATAACTGTAACCAAAAAAATACCACCACACAACAACCGCCACAACCAACAGTAAAGCGACCAACAACACAACCGAAGAACCTATCAAATGCAACCTACCGCGCATAATACCGCTAATAAATCAGAATGAGCGTATAAAAATAGGCGATTAACAATAAGTTATGATGAAGAAGCAGCTGAATCACCTCACAACCGTTCTGATTCTAATTCTAATCTGCACGTCAACTGCAACAGCGGACGTTAGCGTAGGCGTGAGTGTTGTCAACATAAGGCCTAATATAACTCAAATCGAAGCCGAAAATCCCGTCCGGCTCATTTACAATGGAAAAACAGACGTGTGGTGTAACGCAACAATCACCGACCTGAACGGTTACATGGACTTGCGGCAAGTTAAGGCAGTGTTATGGAACACTGAGACATCAACTTATGACGCACAGAACAACAAGATAAACCACTACACCTCCGTCTTCGGTGACCCTAAAATCATAAACATAACGACAAAAAAAGTCAGCCACGTTTTCAGTGTTGACTCGGACGCTAAAGGCGGCGTCTGGACGTGCACAATATCCGCCGTAGACAGCAACGGCTCAAAGGACACTCAGAGCATTAACGTCACGGCCTACCCCGCGTCATGCCTGAACTACATGTTTGATGAGGGGGAAGTTTTAACAGACTGCGGGGGAAACTGTCCGCCATGCATCACAGCAAGCCCCTTAACATTAGAAGTCCCAGCCAGTAAAAAAGCAGAAGACTATGTCGTACTTACCTCGCAATCCTCCGAACCGATAAAGATAACCAAAACAACGGAAACAGACCTCAAATCATCCTCAGGAACGATAAAATCAGAACACATAAAAGTGGACAAAGACTTTGTTCTAGACCCACAAAGCACATTCAAAGCCAAAGTTAACATAGACGTCAAAAGAAACACGAAAGACGACACATACAACGGCACAATAACATTCAACACCAACACAAGCATAAACGCCATATCCAACGTGTCAGTAAAAGTGCTTCCAGCACCTCCGATAGAAATAGTCATGAACGTGAGCAAAAACTGTGTTGGAAAACAGACTACACTAGAACTCACGGACGGCGAAACAGGAAAACCGCTTGAGGGAGCGCAAATAAGAGTGTACTACAGGAGCAAACTTGAGGACACATTAACGTCAGACGACAAGGGTGCGGCCGCATTCACGCCAATGAACGAAGGCACTTATGTTCTGAACGCCACGAAAGAATACTACTCCCCGAGCGAGAAGACTATCAGCATATTCATGTGCAAGCTCCCGGAAACATGCTACAACGAAGTGAAAGACGCTGACGAAGAAGACATCGACTGCGGCGGAGAATGCCTGCCATGCCACTGCTTTAACGGAATTGAAGACGAGGGAGAACGCGGCATAGACTGCGGGGGAGGATGCAGCCCATGCCCCACAATACCATTAAGCTCGCAGCTTGTTGTGATAGTGCCGAATGAGATAGAACGCGGCGGCAATTTGACCATACAGGTGATGGACACGTTCGGAAACCAGATTAAGGCGATAATAAGCATCAAGAAGCCGGACGAGACTAAGACTGTCAAGTTGACAAACGATGCTGGGGAGGTGACAGTCAACGCAGACACGTCTGGCACGTGGATTATAAAAGCCCTGAAACCCGGCTACATGCCGACCGAAAAGACTGTAGTCGTCAGGACGGTGACAATACTGGCTCAAGTCACTAGGATAGTGTCTTATCTAACCTATCCCAGCAGGTATTGGATTTTCCTTGGGCTAGTGATACTCTTGACAATTTACTGGAAAGTAAGAAACAGGATAAGCATTTAAAGGTACATACTAGGATAATTAAATAGAGATGCCTGAGGAAGAGTTGTCTGAACGATGCCCTACTGGGATAAAAGGTTTCGACAAACTCATAGAAGGAGGTTTCCCGCGCGGCAGAACCATACTTCTTGCAGGAGAAAGCGGCACAGGCAAGACAATATTCGCCACAGAGTTTCTATGCCGCGGAGCAGAAAGATACAACGAGCCAGGGGTCTTAGTCATGCTCGAGCAGGATCCGGCTGAACTGAAGAAAGACCTTAAGTCATTCAACTTCAACTTCGAAAAACTGGTTGAAAGCGAAAAAATAAAGATTATAGACGCAAGCCTCTCTAAGCGCCAACTGGGAGACTTAATCAGCTCAAAAACTGAAAAAAAAGGGGTGCTCACCCTCCTCCCAGCAGAAAGAGAGGCTGGAAAACTCGCAGACATAATAATAAAAACAGCACGCGGGATTGGCGCAAAACGCGTTATCGTGGACAGCGTGCCTGCATTAAATATTGTTTCTGAAGACCCTGCTGACGTCAGAGAGATTCTATTGAACATGAACTACAAGCTTAAGAACGCACATCTGACGACTATACTGATATCAGAGTTGTCGGAATACCGGGACATATTGACTCGGGGTATAGAAAGCTACATCGTGGATGGCATTATCACACTACACTACTCAGCCTCCGGCGAACTCGCCGGCAGAACACTCATAATAAAGAAAATGCGTAGCACACACCACAGCGAAAACATTCACCCCATACAGTTTGTCCGCGGAGAAGGAGTCGTAATTTCCGACGTCTAAGTCTTCTGCAGCTCAGACATCCGGGCATCAAGCTCAACAAGCTTTTTCTGATAGTCTCTGACAATCTCCCTAAAGCTCTCGGTGTCCATAGCACGCTTGTGGTACCGGATTTTAGTCAAGTTAATCATGTACTCTATCTTGTCCTTTTCAACAAGAAGCTGCTTCAACTCGTCCTTCGGGTCTATCGGAGACTTCATCTGCTCGTTCATACGCTGCTCCAGACGCTTCTTCTCCTCCTCAAGCTCCATCATCATCCTCCGCTTGCGCAAGAACATCTGGTCTATGAAGATTACGATTACGATTGAGATGGCGACCATGGCGACAATCCATACTGCGGGGTCTTCGGCTATTGTTTCCTCGGTTATGCTTTTCACGCTTACTATGAAGTCTACTGTCTGGACTTCGTCGGGGTGTAGGGTCATCTCCTGTTGGGGGTTTCGTTTGCCCAAACGCAAGTATATTACATAGTCGCCTGGAGGAAGACTAAGCTCGTAGCATCCTTGGTCGTTCGTCCTGTCGTATGCTTCGGGCACGACTTGGTCTGCGGAATAGATTTCAACAAGCAGGTTCGGGTAGGGCTTCCCAGTGTCCTTGTCTTTCACGCAGCCGTTGACTTTAGAGTCGGCTGCTACGGCAAACGCAGACAGTAAAGTTAGGATGAGTAATGCTAAAATCGTGCTTGATTTCAT
>CAZKCF010000003.1:1958-16410 GCA_964551365.1 uncultured archaeon | reverse complement strand
ATACAGGAGATGGATAAAATACTGGTCATGGACGGCGGACAAATAGTGGAGCAGGGAACATTCAAACAGCTGACAGAACAAAAGGGCCTGTTCCATGAACTCTGGAAGAATCAAAAGTTATGAAAAAACATTTTGAAATAGTTTTCGACTGCACGTCACACTAGCTGAAGAGACTTGTGAACTCGAATTTTTCCCCGTCAAACAATCCCCTGTCGCTCAACTTTATCTTAGGGATGACCAGCAGAGCCATGAACGACAGAGTCATGTACGGTGCGCTCAGTTTTGAGCCGAATTTTTTGGCTGCGTCATCCAGTCTAGTGTACGCTTCCGCGACATGAAAGTAATTTCTGTCGCTCATTATGCCCGCAACCGGCAGCGGCAGCACATCCTCACGTTCGCTTGAAACCGCGCTTATTCCCCCACTATTTTCTATGATAAGGTTTACGGCCCGGCAGATGTCTTTGTCCGAGACGCCTACCGCTAGGATGTTGTGGGAGTCGTGGGCTACGCTGGACGCTATCGCCCCTCTTTTAAGCCCGAATCCTCTGACGAAACCTAATGCCGGCTTCGCCTTCGCATAGCGGTTTACGACAGCAATCTTCAGGATGTCTCTCTCAGTGTCAGATACCACAGCGCCTTCTGATACTTTAGGCTTCAGCACCAGCTTGTTTGTGACAAGCTGGCCGTCCACGGCTTCAATGACTTTTATGCTGCTGATTTCGTGGGTTAGTCTGAAGTCAGCGTCTCTTTTGGGTTCGGCTTTAAAGTTGTTCAAACGTTTTACCTGTTTTTTCCTCGCACGCGGTTTGCCGTCTTCAGCAACAACCTTTCCGTTCACGTAGGTTCGCAATATCCTGAAGTCCTCGAGGTTTTCTACTACAATAAAGTCCGCGTAATCGCCGGCACGCAGTAGGCCGACGTCCAGACCATAATGCCGCACCGGGTTCACGCATGCGACCCTCAACGCTTTCATCAAGTCAACACCGCAGCTTACTGCTCTCTTAACGAGAACGTTTATGTGCCCATCAAGCAGGTCGTTCGGGTGCTTGTCGTCGCTGCATAACATGCAGTTCTCATAGTGGTCTCCGATGATTGAGACAAGTTCGTCAAAGTTTTTGGCTGCTGAACCCTCCCTAACCTGCACCATCACCCCAAGACTAATTTTTTCAAGCGCCTCCTCTTTCGTGAAACACTCGTGGTCTGTTGTTATGCCGGCGGCGACGTATCTCCTCAAGTCTTCGCCTCTGAGGCCGGGGGCGTGACCGTCCACCTGTTTCGAATATTTTTTTGCGATAGCGATTTTCTTCAAGACTTCCGGGTCTTTGTTGATTACCCCCGGAACGTTCATGACTTCTCCAAGATACTTTATTCCATCGAGTTTCAGCAGCTCCTCAACTTCCTTCGAACCTAACGCCGCCCCGCTTGTTTCGAAGGCGGAGGCGGGCACGCAAGAGGGTGCTGCAAAATAAAATTTTAGCGGCGCATTCCCAGCGTCATCTATCATGTACTTTACTCCATTAACTCCCAAGACGTTTGCTATTTCATGCGGGTCGGAGACTGCTGCAACCGTGCCGTGCGCTACTGCCGCCCTAGCGAATTCTGAAGGCACGAGCATCGAGCTTTCTATGTGAACATGCGAGTCTATGAAACCAGGCATAACGTACGTCCTATATTCTGCGTCCTCCCGCACAATCTCAGTTATCCTGCCGCCGCAAAATCTGACGGTCCCGGGATACATCCTCCCGTTCAACACATCAACAATGTTGCCTGAAACACTATCCACGCGCTCGCTCACGTAAAATACTGTTGCGCTGGAGGTATTTAATTATCCAATAGTATATTTTCCTATCATGTCTGCGGAATCGGAAACAGGTAACTTGGAGTCCAAGTGGCTTAAAAAGTGGGGTGAAGCCGCGCTTTTCAACAGCAACCCGGATTCAAATAAGCCGAAGTATTTTCTGACAGTGCCTTACCCTTACGCGTCCGGGGCGCTTCACGTTGGTCACGCCCGAAGCTACACGCTCGGCGACGTTACAGCAAGGTACAAGCGCATGCTCGGTTTTAATGTTTTGTTTCCGATGGCATCGCATATTACTGGGACGCCGATTCTTGCGATATCCCGGAAGATTGAGCAAGGCGACCTGAAGGCTGTTGCCGGAAACAAGGAGTATGTGTCTTTTTACGAGCCTGATTCGAGCAGGGTTGACGAGATTGTTTTCGGTTTCACGAAGCCTGAGAATGTGGCGAAGTTTTACGCGAACGCGATACGCCAGGATTTCGAGAGCATGGGCTACAGCATAGACTGGCGGCGCTTTTTCACCACAGGCGACAAGCAATACAACGCGTTCATACACTGGCAGTATCTTAAACTAAAGGAGAAGAACTATGTTTTGAAGGGCAAGCACCCCGTCTACTTTTGCCCGAACTGCGGCAACCCTGTTACGACGGACGACATAAAGTCCGGAGACGAGTACGAGATTGGGATGAGCGAATTCTACCTCATCAAAATGAAGTTCCAGGACGGTTTTCTTGTGGCAGCGACACTGCGCCCTGAAACCGTGTTCGGAGTAGTCAACACTTGGATTAATCCTTCTGAAGCTTACGTTAAGGCTGTCGTAGACGGCGAAACATGGTTTGTCGCCGAAAAATTCGTGAAAAAATACTCTGACCAACAGCATGACCTGAAAGTTCTGGAAAAGTTTTCCGGGCAAAATCTTGTCGGCAAAAAACTGGTTGTCCCCCTAGTCAACAGGGAAGTCCCGTTGCTTGCGGCGGAGTTCGTTGACGTGGACATAGCCACCGGAGTCGTAAACTCCGTCCCAGCCCACGCGCCATACGACTACGTCGCCGGCTTGGAGGCTATGAAGGAACATGGCGTTGATTTGACTCCAATACCTTTGATTAGGATTGATGGCTACTCTGAGGTTCCAGCCAGAGACTTGGTTGAGCGGGAGGGCGTAACGTCGCAGAAGGATTACGACAAGCTTGAGAAAGTTACTCAGGAACTGTATAAAGACGAATTCTACCGCGGCGTGATGAACCAAAACTGCGGCGAATTCGAGGGCATGAGAGTCAGCGAAGCGAAAGAACAAGTGATAGAAAAACTCAAAAATCTGAACCAGATTACCACAGCATACGAGAACAACATAAAAGGCAGGGACGGCAAACCCGTGAAGGAACCGCAATGCAGGTGCGGCTCAAGCCTGGTCATAAAAGTCCTCAACGACCAGTGGTTCCTAAACTACGGCGACGAAGGCTGGAAGGAAATAACCCGCGAACTCCTGCTTAAAATAATGGTCGAACCAGACGTCTACCGAAAAGGATTCGAGCACGCGCTAGAGTGGCTTCACGAGTGGCCGTGCACCAGAAACCGAGGCATTGGGACGAAACTTCCGTTCGACGAACGCTGGGTTATCGAGTCTCTCTCAGACAGCACAATATACATGGCATACTACACTATCGCGCACCACATAACCGGCAACAAGCTTTCTGAAGAACAGCTTAAGCCGGAGTTCTTCGACTACGTGCTCCTCGGCAAAGGAGAGCCCAAAGAAGTCAGCAAAAAAACGGGTGTGGACTCCAAACTACTTCAGAAGATACGCTCCGAGTTCGCGTACTGGTATCCGATGGACGAACGCAGAACAGGAATAGCGCACATATCCAATCACCTGACGTTCATGATGTTCCATCATGCGGCAATCTTCCCAAGCCAGCAGTGGCCTAAAAAAATAAGCTTGAACGAGATGCTTATCGCCGAAGGCCGTAAGATGAGCAAAAGCCTTGGGAACGTGATTCCAATACACTCCAGCGTCAAAAAATACGGCGCAGACGTCGTAAGACTTTACTTGATTTACGCCGCAGACCCTGAGACCACTCTTGATTGGCGCGAGAATCAGGTGGAGAATGCGCGCAAGAGGCTGAAGCAGTTTCAGGATTTCGTGGAAAAAACGCTTGAGTCAAAAGACGACGCTGTAAACGAAAGTAATGCAGACCAGTGGATTAAAAACCGTGTTACTGAAAAAACAATACAAACGCGGGCGGCATTAGACAGCTCGTGCGCTAGGAAAGCAGTCCAGTATGCGTTGTATGACATGCTCGCTGACTTGAACTGGTATCACCGGCGCGCGGAAAAACCCAATAGGAAGGTTATGTCCGAGGTTGCTGAAATGTGGGTTCGGCTTATGACTCCTTTCACGCCGTTCGTTTGTGAGGAATTGTGGGAGAAGATTGGCGGCGGAGGATTCGTCTCGCAGGCAGAGTATCCTATTGCCGGTGAGTCCACCATCAACCTTGAAGTGGATTCTCAGGAAAACTACCTGAAAAAGGTTCTTGAAGACGTGCAGAACATACTGAATGTTGTGAAAAAAACTCCGCAGAGGATACACTTCTACGTCAGCCCAACGTGGAAGTACCGCATCTACGCCGCAATCTCCGAAGGCAAGGCGATTAAAGACATAATGCAGGACCCTGAAGTGAGGGCGCACGGGAAAGAGGCGGCTAAGATGATGCAGGCGAGGAAGGATGAGCTACCTCAAGTAATGTTGACGCGCGAGCAGGAGCTCGCCGTCTTAAACGACGCTAAAGCATTTCTGTCAAGGGAGTTGAAGTGTGAAATAAACGTCCAAGACGAAGTAACATTCGACCCTGAAGGCAAAGCAAAATACGCGACGCCAATGAAACCCGGCATATTTTTGGAGTGACTTCAGCCGCCATTTTTCTGCCTCTTCTGCGTATAGTACTGCTCTCAATGAGCAAACTCAAGAAGGAGATACCAGATGCTAAGGTAATGCGTGAGACCGACGGCAGACCGTTTGACAATAGAAGGGACTTTAAGGCGATACAAGACTTCGAGAAACGAATCCTCAAGTGACTACTTCCTGCCGGCAGCCTTAAAACAGTCGTCTGCGAAATCACGCAAATCACTCAACTTCATCGCACCCGTCTTGGAGAAACCGTTCGCAGGACAGAAGACCAGCGGCACATACCTCAAGTCAACAAACTCGTTCACGCATTTTTCCAAAACAGCCTTCTGTGTGTCGTTCTTGCTGTCAAACCACGCCACCTTATACGGCGTCCCATCACTGTAGTTTAACGCCTCAAGTTCCTCAACATACGGGCGGGTCTGCTCGCAAAACTCACACCCCCCAGACAACTGATAATACACCACCGTATCCTCCGACACATTATAGCCTGCAAGACAAGACTGCAGACCACCTAAAAGACCCGTCGAAACATTACACGCACTCTTAACACCCGCAACAGCGCAAATACTCTTCGCTATGTTATACTTGTTTTTAGCGCTACCTAAAGCTGAGACACTCTTGTAGGCTATCAGCACAGACGGCTCGTTAACCATGTCCGCAACATAAGGCGTCAAATGCACTCCAATATCCTCAGACACCGAATTAACGACATCAACGTCGTAATAACGCTCGCACCCCATGCAAGACTCCGGAGGATTCTTAACATTACACGAAACACACCGCTTAGGATACAAGTAAAACACCATAAGATCCGGGTTACTGCACTCCGGACACTTCAACGCAGGACAACCCAACGTAGTCGTCTCCGCACCGCCGCCCAACTTCGAGCCAACAAGCCACGCGCCTAAAACAAAACCCATGACCGCAAACAACGCAACCCACACGACAACCTTGCCTTCCATACTCCCAACCTTAAATAAAACGAATGCGTAATAACATAAACCATTACAATCAGAATATAAATACCAACACTCAATACCTAAATCCAATGCCGAGGTGGCGGAGCCCGGACTATCGCGCAAGCCTGGAACAACCCTTTTTTGCTCGCAAAAAAGCGTTGACGGAAAAAACCAGTTACAGCCAGCTTGTTCTCCGAAAGGGGAGCTTGAGTTCAAATCTCAACCTCGGCGAACCTTTAAAATAAAGGTTCATCAAAGGAGCTATCTTCGCCTTCACGTCTCGATAGCTCGGAATCAGTTAAGTGCTGTCGAGCCTAAAGCGAAGACAGCACACTGGTGCCGGCTGACAGCGGCAGCCGAAATCCCAACCTCGGCGAACCTTTAAAATAAAGGTTCATCAAACGTGCAGCGTGCGCTCGCCTCAGGCTTGTTTACCTGCACATAACGGTGGCGTAAACAACCTGTGGTTTGACTACCCCACAAGGAACTTATTTACTAAAACACCAATATACTACAATCAAACGGCTACCCACCCTAACAAACGGATGCCGTAAGATTAAGTGCTGCTGAGCGAAAGTATCACACACGCCAGCCGAAACAACTCCCTTGACGCCGAGGTGGCAGAATCCGGCTAATGCGTACGCCTTGAGAGCGTATGGTCCTGCGGACCGTTTGGGTTCAAATCCCAACCTCGGCGAACCTTTTTCTTTAAAAAAGAAAAACGTGCACGAAAAAGAAAACCAGTTCTAAGTCACTAGGCGACCGAAGGGAGCGTATGTGGCTTCATAGGACTTTTCTAATAAAGTAACTTCTTGAGCAGACTTTCTGAGCATCTTAGCGACTTTATGAGCAACTCACTTTAAGGGGAGACGAATATTAATCGCTAATGCGTATATTATCATATGCTTGTAGAAAAACACAGGCCGCTTAAAGACGGCGTCTTGGAGAGCATACAGCGTGGTGAGCGAACACCACAGTTGTCTTTCGGAGACCTTAAGGGAATCGACGACTTCCCTCCCACTCCAACGTTGTCTTCAATTTCTAAAAAACATGCGCCAGTTCCGGCTGAAATCGCTCCGGAGCTTCATGATGTCATGGCCTTCGTTTTAAAGAGCATATCCCGAGACATCGGAATCAAAAGGTCTGGCGTATACCTTTACGATTCAGACAAACAGCAGATGACAAGCTACGTTGAATTAAAAGACGGCATCATACAAAGCCCGCAAGGCGCTGTGATAAAGCTTTCCGAGGAGGGTGTTGGCACAGCACTTGTCGCGCGGCTTGCTTTGGGCGTGAGCAATATTCCCCCTGAAGCCGGGTCGAACATCCGGTTGCAGCAGTCCGGTGAGCCAGCAGTTAAGTCTAATGTCGGCGGACTGAATTTCGTGCTGAACGTGAACAACGCGAGAACCAACCCACTTACCCAAAGGGGATACGTTGAAGCGGAAAACTGCGTGTGGATTCCATTATACGACGAGCGCAGGAATCTTGTGGGCGTCGTTTGGGCTGACAACTACAGCAGAGGCAGTGTAGAACGTCCGATAGACGAACAGCAGCAGACTTCGCTCATGCTTGTGGGACAGTATGCTGGCGCATTAATCCAGAACACTCAGCTTAAGGTTAGGGAAAACGCACTGCTTCTTGCTTCGGCGGTGCACTCTCACGGCTTAGACCGTAAGGCGACGTTGGACGCAATATGCGACACAGTCTTAGAGTACACTGGTGCCGACAAAGTTGACATAAGAACCCGGCCTAAATGCTCTCTGGGATGTTGAGGTTCACCCGCGCGGTTTCCCTCCTCAGGAGGAGGCGGCATTACGGCGTTACATTGAATTCAACCGCGAGCGCGGCGTGCCAAGGAAGATGATTCAAGACATGCTGCGTCGCGGTCTTACTCATGAAGTAATAGACGTTGACGCTGAGTTGGCTAAGGGAGAGGCATCGCGGCTTAACCTCACGCTGATGGCTGAGTTGGGCATGTTAGGCGGGAAAATGATTCACCTCCCGGTTTCTGCTGGCGGAGACGACATAGTGTCCATGCGCCTGTACTTCAGGAAAGAGAACGCTCAGAAGCCGGTGAACATGCAGGCGCTTGGAATTTTCTTGAACAACATAGCGTCTGCTGTTGAGAACATGAGCATACACGAGCAGGTTGTTGAGGCCCGGGACAATGCGTTCAAATTGAACATGGCTGTGGACCATCACGTTCGGAACTCGCTTTCTCCAATAGGAGGTTTCTCCAAAAGGCTTGCGGAAAAGCATCCTGAAGAACAGTCGGCGGCGATAGTCTACGAGGAGGCGCTGAAGCTTGAGAGGAAGATCAAGCGGTTTGATTTGATAGGACGGTTTTTGTCGGGTAAACCGCCGGAATACGTTATGGGCGAGGTTGACGCCGGAGCGGTGTTGACGGACGTCGCCAAGGAATTCACTCAGGTTGCCATTGAAAAGGGTTTGGGTTTTGACGTCCGCGTTCAGGAAAACCTGCCTAAAGTGCGCTCGAACGAGAGTGCGCTCAGGATTGTTTTAGGCGAGCTTGTTGATAATGCTGTGGTGCATACTAATGCGGGTGGTGTGCGTCTTTCGGCTTCTGAGGAGGCGGGTCGAACTCGCATTCAGATTAGCGTGTCTGATTCCGGTGAAGGTTTTTCGCAGAAAACCCGGCAGGATTTGTTTAAGCCGTTCAACTCGTCTGACCCGCAGCGTGTTGGAGGCGGGTTGTTTATAGCGAGAAGTGTCACCCAGCTTATTGGCGGCGAACTTCGGGTTAAGACGACGGAAAAAGGCACAACAGTGTCTGTTTTGGTGCCTAAGAGTGAGTAACCTATGTTCTCGTTTTTCCCTCATTACTGTTGAGGGCGTTTATCATTTCCTTCACGGAGAATGCTGCTCTCGTGATGCCCATGCTTCTTGTGTCGGTGTCGGTTCCCGCAAGATACAGTCCTCTAATCGGGCTTTCGGGTTTAGGGAAAAACGCGTCGACTGTTATTGCAGCCTTCTCAGGGTGGTTTACTTGAACGTGCTTGAAGTCTATTTTCTCTTCGATACCAGAGTATACTCCATAGATTGTTTCAAGGAGTTTCTTCTCCTCTTTTTTACTGTCTTCCCCAGCGTATGACGTGAACGCTACGAGCTGGTGGCCGTCTGGAGCGAAACCTTTGTTGTAGTTCGAGGTCGGCATCGCCCAAAAAGGCTTGCCGTCCTCAAACCATATCTCAGAACCCATGTACTCGAAACACTCCATTCTCTCCTTCAAGCCAAGCCATACTGTTATCGCCGTACTCTGCCGTATGCGAGAAAGATTGCTTGCGTACTCTCCGGGAAGCCCGCTGGGAATCAAATCAACCAGGCTTCTGACTTCCCCGGAAAACACAACAACATCAGCGTTATAAAATTTCCCATCCGACTCGACTCCAACCACCCTGCCATCATCAACCCTAATGCGCGACACCCCCTCACCAGTTCGGACGTCAGCCATGCCGTCTGGGAAAGACTTTATTATGCACTCCACTATGCTACCGACGCCACCTTTCGGATACGCCTGATGGTGAGTTCCCTCATAAGTGAAAATCTTTTTCAGCCTAGACAACGCACCGAAGTCTTTTTTCCCTCCATGCTCTTGAACGTATCTTGCGCCCTTGAGCATTCTCCAGGCTGGCGTCTCATTCATCGAGCGTCCGCTCATGAAGTAGCATAATGCGTCCACAAACTTCCATGTTCTGTCGCTGAATGTGTGTCCCTTGAGGATGTCGTATACGCTGTAGTCGATTTTTGAGCCGGATTTTATTATGTGCGAGAACAAAGTCCACATTAGCTTCCGTCTGTCTCCTGCCGGAAGAACGTCGAATTTAATCCAGTCTTTTACGGTCCATGGGAACGGCGTGAACTTGTCCTTAGTCCTAACATAATATTTTCCATACGGAATGAACTCCGGCTTGACTTTAAAGTAATCGTTCATCAAGTCGGTCAGCGGGCCATCAAAAACGTGCGTTATCGCGTGAGGTCCGACATCCACCCTATACCCATCAACGACATAAGACCTCGCGTTGCCTCCCACAAAATCCTCCCTCTCCAGCACAACAACACGCTTACCCTGGTTGGACAAAACCAGCGCTGAAAGAAGCCCGCTCACGCCAGAGCCAACGACAACGACGTCATAGTCCATGCTAGTAATTTAACATACTTCTTCTTATTTCCAATCTTCGAATAAATAACGCCGTTAAGTTCAGTTAAATTAACGCTCACAGACGCAGGATTACCTCATATTTAACCCTCAAATGCCCTAATATTAAGCGAAATATGGCTGACGCTACATTACCCCAACCAAAGCCTACTGAAGCGCCCAAGAGGCCCTTCGTTCTGATGATACTCGACGGCTATGGAGTCAACCCCAAGCCCGAAGCCAACGCCGTAGCATTGGCCCGAACCCCAGTGTTGGACGAGCTTTCAGCCCACAACCCGTCCGTGCTGCTTGACGTATCAGAAGTTGTCGGCCTACCCAACTCCGAGGAAGGCCACATGAACATCGGCGCAGGACGCGTCACCCACATGGTTTTAGGCAAAGTCAGCAAAGACATTGTTGACGGAACATTCTTCCAGAATCCAGTGCTCATAGAAGCAGTGCAGCACGCCAAAAGAAACGGCACCGCATTACACCTAATGGGTCTTGCTTCAGACGGCGGAGTACACAGTGAAATAGAGCACCTCTATGCCCTCCTAGAGTTGGCCAAAAGAAACGGCCTAGAGAACGTGTACGTGCACCCGTTCCTAGACGGCAGAGACGTGCCAATAATAAGCGCGAAAAAATACATTCAAGGCCTTGAAGCCAAGATGGAGGAGCTTGGCGTCGGAAAAATCGCGACAATCGGCGGAAGATTCTATGGCATGGACCGGGACAAACGATGGGACCGCGTCCAAAAAGCCTACGCGGCCATGGTCTTCGGAGTCGGAGAAACCGCCACATCAGCGTTGGGCGCAATCGACGCAGCTTACGCTAAAGGCGAAACCGACGAGGTTATGACACCCCACGTCATAACAGACGAAAACGGAAACCCGCTGACGAGCATAAAATCAGGCGACTCCGTCGTATTCTTCAACAGCCGCCCGGACCGGGCGCGGGAGCTCACTCACGCGTTCACCGACGCGCAGTTCGACAGCTTCGAGCGCGGTGTTCCGCCTAAGGTTCATTTCGCGTGCATGACGCAGTATGATGAGACGCTTGCTATGCCTTACGCGTATGAGCCGGTCACTTTGTCTGACACTCTTGTTGACGTGTTGACTGCTGCTGGCAAGCGGGTTCTGAAGGTTGCTGAGACCGAGAAGTTCAAGCACGTTACATCCTTCTTTAACGGAGGCAGTGAGACGCCCGCTCAGGGCGAAGACTGGTTTTTGGTTCCTTCACCTAAAGTCAGCACATACGACCTGAAGCCGTCCATGTCCGCTTACGAGGTTGCTCAGAAGGTGGTTGACGGCGTTGAGTCAGGCAAATACGACGTCGTAATCGTAAATTTCGCCAACCCCGACATGGTGGGGCATACTGCAAACCTCCGGGCCGTTGTGGAGGCTGTTGAAGCAGTCGACGAGTGCGTCGGCATAGTGAGGGATGCTGTAAAGAAGGCGGGCGGAAAAATGCTGATAATGGCAGACCACGGCAACTCGGAGATGGAAGTCGACTACAGCACAGGCGAACCCTATTCGCCGCACACGCGAAATCCGATACGGGCGTTGCTCGTAGCCGACAAACCTCATGCTACGGCATTGCGCGAGGGGGAATACGGCAAGCGTGCTGGTGTTGCTCCGACCATACTCTCGCTTGAGGGGATAGAGCCTCCTCCGATTATGACCGGTAAAATATTGTTCAAGCCGAAGACTGTTGTGAAGGCGTGAGAAAATGGGCGAACACAAAAAAAAGATGTTGACGAAAATCAATGAAGATCAAAAGCTGGTAAAAGGCAAGTTGCTCAAGGATGTGAGCGAAGTCGTTCAGCCCAAGATGGAGGCTCTTGGCGTGCCCCGCCAGCCAGGTGAACTTCACGCCGACGAAGCTGAAATACGGGCTGCTGCAAAACGGAGGCTCACGCCGTATGTTAACGGAGTTCTCGGCGAACAAATTGCCGAGGGCGTGATAAACCGGGTTTTGGACATAGGTTCAACACTACGCCCCGACCTTCAGGCAGACTTCTATGACTCAACAATGTCCGACCGCTTTCTGGGGGCTGTAAAGCGTTCTGAAGACCCGCTCGGCGTCCTAGAGACCCTAAGCCGTTTAGGCAGGCAAGTTGAAGAACCCTACAGGTGGTACTTCTACAACGGCCTCGCGCCCAAGGCGCTTGGAGTTCACTCTCAGCAGGATTTTAGCCAGCGCTTGAGTGCCGTCATCAGTTCGGCGAAGAAGTTTAATCAAAAAGACCGGTGGATTCTGTATCACGGTACTTCAGTGGAAGATGCGCTGGGTTGTGCTGTCGTCGAGCATCTGAGAAATCCTAAGGACATTCCGGAAGCGTTGCGCGGCATCTCCGGCATCGGCGAGCAGCTTGAGCCTGAGGGCAGAAGATACTTTTACCTTGACTCGGCGTTAACTGCGATTACTTCAGGGTTGAGTGACCCCCAGATTATAAAGCATACTCTACGTATGGGCGCTAATGTGGGCGAGAGTCTTGAGCTGAGGGGCAGGAACTTGTTTTACGCTCACACGGTTCCGGCTGCGATTGAAGTTTATGGTTCGGAGAATAATCTGGAGCGTGCTTTGAGGGCTGGAGCCGATGTTGGTGAAAAAATCGACTTGCTTGGAAGAAGAAGCTTTTACGCTCACACGCTGCCCGCCGCATTCAAGAAATACACAATCCGCTTGCATGAGATGACCGAGTCCCTGAATATTATGGCCGAAGCGGGGGAGCAGGTTCCCGGCATAAGCAGGTCATTCTTCTACTCTAATGTGGCGCCGGTGATGATTGAGACCGGCTTTGAGGACGATGAGATGAGGCGCCTCTCCGGCATTTTCAATTCGATGGGGCATCGTATAATGGGCGTCAGCGAAGAGGATGCAGTCCAATTCTATGCCGGAACTGCCAGTGCAATCATGCGGGCTATAAACCATAACCCGGCTGAGATACGCGAAGGCATAGTCTCCTCTATTGGTGAAGTCTCAGAGAGGGTGGGCGGCAGCACTCTAATGAGTTTTTCCACCAATGTTCTGCCTACTGCGATACGCTTGTTCGGAAGAAACCCCGACCGTCTTAGAAGATGGCTTGACACAGTAGTTGACATCGGCGAGTCCATACCCCCTAAAGAGCAAAACCTGTTCTACTCCAAAGAAGCAGGCAACATGCTGACAGTGTGCAAGGAACTGACGGCCCCATACGCCCGCAGGATATTCCAGCAGGACTTGGGCGCAATGCGAGAGGGTTTGGGCGCGTTGTCTGACGTCGCAGTCGACTTGGACCCTCAAGTGAGGGAAGAATTCTCCCGTTCTACAGTTCCTGCCGCATTGAAGGCGTGCAACGGCGACGCGGAATTCATCAAGGCGTCTGTGGACTTGCTTTCCGGCGCGAAGTCTCCGAAGGCTAGTGTGGGCGTGGAACGGAACTACTATCGGCTTACTGTGCCGGCGTTGTATCACGAGTATCCAGGCGACGTGGCTGCTATGCAGAAGAGCGTTGAGATAATAGAACAGCAGGCTGCAGTAGTCCCGCGAAACGCGCTGAGGGAATTCTACAGCACTACCGTGCCGATTGCCTTAAGATTGTATGACGGCGACACCCGGCGTCTATCGCGGGCGCTTGAAGTAATCAACGAGCAGGGCCAGCGTCCTGAAGTGGAGCCTCGTCTTGAAGACTTTTACGGCCCCACAAGCACGGCTGCGATGTGCGTCTTCAAGGATGACACGCGCGGGCTTAAGAAAGCGTTGTCTTCGCTGGTTGACGGCTTCGATAAGCTGGGTGCAAACGAGTCGGCGATATTCTTCCTCGAAACCGCACCACAACTGCTTAGGCGGACGAGGGGCATAGTAGACCACCTAACGCACGACATTGACGAAATAGTTGAACGCAGGGACCTTGGCACGCGGTCTCTTGAAGCCATGAAGATTATGTTCGGCGAAGGAGTACACGAGTTCTTTGAGAAGGCGAGTCTGGCGCACGATGTTCCGGTTGCAATACAGCTTTCAAGCAGGCAGGCTGGGACTAAGCGAGGCAGAATCTACCACGTTGATTTGAGGGAGAAGGGCACAGACAACGTGTTCGAAAGATATGTTCTAAAAAGAGCCTACGACATGAACGACGTTGGCGCCGCTCTAATTGGCTCGTCAACCCAACCTCACCCAATAAGCCCCATGGTTGCTTTCGCCGGCCCGTCGCCCAAATCAAACGTGCCAGCCTCTGAAAGCCAGCCGCTTTACTTGGTTGAAGAACGACTGCCGGTGCGCGAAGGAAACGTGGATGTTTTAGGGCCCACGTTCACTGCGCAAGAGTGCGGTGAGTTCGGGAAGTCGATTGCTCTGGCAGTGCACGTGATGCGTACTGCGGGAGTTTATCCCGACCAGCATGAGCCTCACATGCACGCAGTCGTTTCAGACCAGAGTGCGATGGACTTACGGTTCCTTGACATAAAGAAAGTAGAGGAAAGCAAAGTATTGGCTGCATTGACTCCCGAGCAAAGGCTTGCCCACATGGTAACCGACATAGCTGACGCAATACGCGTTCAACTCCCCTTCCCGCAGGTGGCTTGGCGTGAGGCGAAAAAATTCCTGACCGAGCCTTCTCAAAAAACACCAGCTGAGATGGCTGAATGGGAAAG
>CAZKCF010000003.1:0-1948 GCA_964551365.1 uncultured archaeon | reverse complement strand
ACTTGAAGCAGCAAAACCGCTCTACAGGACCATAGTGCCTCTAGTCGAAAAACGGCTGCTCACAGCCAAAGGAATGGACCCGCAAAGCATCGAAGAAGTTGAACGCTGGAAAGAAGTGCTGCGGCCGCCATTCGACATGTAAGCCAAAAGAAGTTACCAGGGAACGTCCTTCAACTTTATCTTATACGCCACAAAATTCGCTATCAAATGCGCCGGAACAGTTATAACAGCCACAATAACAAAATACTCAACGTTTATGGGCACCGCCAGCCCGGCGAAAAAGAAGGCGCCAAATATGTAATCCAGCTGGTCCACCAGAGGTATGCTCGCGCCTCTTTCGAAACTGAATCTTCTTTTGATGAAGCTGGCTGTCATGTCCCCTACAAGCGCTCCTAAGCCGAGTAGGAAGGCTAGCGTCAGCGTCATCTCAGGCAGGTCTGTGTTGTTTTGATAAGCCATCTGAAGCAGGCCGCAGGTTATGCCTCCGGCAACGCCGCATATCACCCCCCGCCATGTTTTACCGTCGCCTAGAAGCCGCGTGCCTTTCCATCTTAAGCCAAAGTCTACTGGAGTAGAATATTTTTTCAGGAACGGTATGCCCGACACGTCTATTGCAATCGAGTTCGCGACGTAAGCCGGCAGTATAAACCAAACCGCCTTGAACGCTTCCCCAAGAATGCCCTCGACCATGCTATCTATTAACCAACGTTTATTATAAATTTACTGTCATGTCAGGGAAGGAAAAAGTCTTCAAGGCTGTTGCGCTATTATATTGGCTCTCACTATTAGCGATACTCGTCTATCCGCTGATGGTCAAATACGGTCTACTCATGCGGCTGGCCGACTTAATCTACTGGATTGCAGGCTACACGTGTCATCAAATACCTTCACGTTCCCTCCACCTTCTTGGCGTGCAGCTTCCGGTCTGCTCCCGGTGCGCGAGCATACACGCTGCAATAGCCCTCGCGTTCGCCCACGTCTGGAACAAAAAAACCTATGCGCATCCTTTTAGACTAAATTGGGTTCTCTTGGCGGTTTTTGTCGCCCCAACTGCTGTTGACGGGTTCACCCAGTATTTCGGCTGGCGGGAGAGCAGCAATTTTATCAGGGTTGTGTCTGGTTTTCCCGCAGGATTGGCTTACGCCTACTTTTTAACGTGGCTTATAAGCCATTTGGACTCAGTAGTAAGGTTTTTAAACTCAAAAATCCATTAATTTATCGGTGGGGCTAGTTAAAACAATCTGCAGAACAATCAGTAAACACCTCTGCTTGCAATGATATGGCTGGATTGCACATTGTGACCAAAATAAACTGCTGTGAAGGAAACTTCTTCTAGCCTCACCACAAGTAACCTGCGTTAGAAAAATCTTTTTATATTCTATGCTGTACAATAATATCTTCTAAAGGTGATTTGATGTCCGGTAAAAAGATTGAGGATGTTAGGGAAATAAAAGTTGGTAGATACATCATAATAGATGATGTTCCCTGCAAAGTCGTTGCAGTAACACACTCCAAGCCAGGCAAACACGGCGGAGCGAAAAACAAGATTGACGCCATAGGCATATTCGACAACCAAAAGAGGAGCATAATAAAACCCTCTGGCGACAACGTTGATGTCCCGGTAATAGACAAACGCAACGCTCAAATCCTGACCGTCGTTGGAGACAATCTCCAGCTGATGGACATGGAGTCATTCGAAACATTCGACTTGCCGATGCCCCAAGAACCCGAGCTAAAAAACGCGGTGAAGGTGGGCATAGAAGTCCTGTACATGGACGTGATGGGCAAGCGAAAGATACTCCAGACAAGGGACACTAAAGAATAATTTAGGCCCCGACGCCTGCAGTCAATTAAAGCAGGAGCTTTTGCATAATGGTCTCGGCAGACGAGTTTTCTAGGTTAGGGGACGAAGCCTACCGCTCAAAAGACTACGATAACGCTATAAAAT
>CAZKCF010000002.1:9321-20533 GCA_964551365.1 uncultured archaeon | reverse complement strand
AGTTATGACTTACCCTATTATGCGACTAAACATAACAATAAAATATACGTCATGAAAAAGAGTCACACGGATTATATACACTAAACCCATAATTAATCACAATGTTGATCGGAATCGACGACACCGACTCTGTAAACGGTATGTGCACAACATACCTAGCGTCGCTAATATGCCGTAAATTACCCATAAAATCACTACCCAAACTAGTCAGACTAAACCCTAACATACCCTACAAAACACGCGGCAATGGTGCAGTAGCCATAGAGTGTGAACACAGCACAGTAGCAAAGAAAATAATCTTAACGTTTGTGGAAAAATACTCGCGGATGGAGGACCCTAAGACAAACCCGGGCGTAGTTTTTCTCGAAAAACTAGGCATAAAAAAATCAGAGCAACTTAATGCGTTCTACAGGAAGGCGGTCTCCCAGTTAGTCACCATTGAAGAAGCCGAGTCATTAGCTGAAAAAACAGGCGCTGAATTACATAAGTTCAAAAACGGCCGCGGAATTATCGGGGCGTTGGCTGCTGTGGGCGCGTGCCTTGATGATAAAACATATGAGTTGATAGCCTATCGTGTTAGCGAAAACTACGGCAAGAAACGGATTATCGACTGTGACAAAGTTTTTTCCATGGACTCTAAGCTTTACCCCCGCGTATTTGACAATGTTGATCGCGAGAGTGGGCAGATTCGTATCACGCCGCATGGCCGCGATCCTGTTTATTGTGGCATCCGCGGTGAGAATCCTGAAGTCGTTCAGGAGGCGTGGGAACTGATTAAACCGCAGAGTGGCATAGAGTTCACGCAGGTCTTTGAGTCGAATCAGGCTACTGACGCTCATCTTGTCAAGAAGAAAATTTCCGAGATTATGCTCTATGATTGTGTCATCCTAGATGGCGTTGTTTCTGCGAAACCTAGAACCTTGGCTGGCGGTCATGTGTTCTTCAAGCTTGCTGACGACTCCGGGAGTGTGGACTGCGCAGCGTACGAGCCGACTGGCGGCTTTAGGGATGTCGTCCGCAGGCTTTTGGTTGGCGATCAAGTTACGGTCTGGGGCGGAGTTAGCAAGTACCCTAATACAGTAAACTTGGAGAAGATTAACGTGACGTGTCTATCTGACGACCTCGTTAGAAAAACCCCCGTTTGTTGTGGTAAAAAAATGTCGTCTGCCGGCAGGGAAAAAGGTTTGAAGTGTAAACTCTGCGGAAGCCGCAAACCAACTGAGGCTATTGAATACTACTCATTGCCCCGAAAGATTGTAACCGGATTCTATGAGGTGCCGCCAAGGGCGCGTAGGCATCTTAGCAAGCCGCTTGTTAGGATGACTTACGCTCAGACGCATTGATGGCGTTTGGCCTGATTATCCTCCTAAGAAGTATAATACTGTTGGTAGTATTAGCACTGCCATTAGGTGTGTTCTACTTATCCCCCCTAGTATGGGGATTAGTCCAATGCACGTGGCTACTATGCAGATTAACGTTCCCACAAGACCGGTTATCCAATACACCAGCCCGAAAACGAACAACACAACCAGTGAATTCAACAGTTCGTAGTTTATCCTGCTGACGAACTTCATAACAAACCGTCCTGCGCTGATATGTATTAGCGTAGCGATTAGTCCTGTGAATGCTATGCTTCCTAGGAGGACTAAGAGCGTGTTGAAGTCCAATGTTATTACGTCTCCTATCATTGTCGCGACACCGCTGCGGGGGTTGTTTATCGTATATAATGCGACGAGAGAGTATATCGCGTCTGCCGTGTTTATGGCGCTGACTGAGACCAGAAAGTTCCTTATGTTGCTGCCGACTATGTCGTAGATTATTATTCCGATTTGCGATGGGCTCATGCCTGGCATCAGTCCTACGATGATCCCTCCAAAGCATCCTAAGGCGCCTGATTTTACCATGCTGGCGTCGACTTCCATGGGGCAGTGTTTTTCCTGCGGTATTTTTGGTGTTTTGGATTTTAGGGAGTATAATATGTTGCTTATCCCGAACAGTCCTGCAAAAACCGGGAATAACACGTGTGTTGTTGAGATGATGTTCTGATTCAGTACTGTCAGTCCAAAGAATCCTGCCGTGAAGAATGTTATTGCGCTCCAGAGTATCCGTCTGGCTGTTTTTTCGCGCAGGATAAGCACTATTATCGCGGCGATAAGCAGGTATACTACGAAACTTCTGATTGAGTAGTAGAGAATTGGGATTATTATCAGTGCGGGTCCGACCATCAGCAGCGATAGTGTTAACCCAATGAGGCTTCCGTATGCCGTCAGTTTTACTGCTTCGAGCGATTTTCCCTGCATGAATAGTTTGTGTGCCGGCAGTACAGATAGTGCTGTCTCCTCCTCTGGCACTCCTACGAATATTGCGGGTATGAAGTCTAGGAAGCTTTGTGTTACAGCCATTGAGATCATCACCGTGCTGAATTGCAGTGGGTCTAAGCCTAGTCTCTGGTATAATATCAGCCCGAGCAGGCATACTGTGTTGACGTGGAGTCCGGGCGTTAACCCGGTTATTGTTCCAAGAATACAACCCAGTAACGTCAACATTAAATATTCAATCATTGTTTTTTTTGTCTGGTTTTTATCTTGCTAATCTTAATTAAGTATCGGTAAATTAATCTAATTCTGGGGTGGATTATGCAGAAATCGAATGCGCCAGACTTGAAGATTTGCGTTAGGAAAAACCAGAACTTCTTACAGCCTTTTAGTTTGGAGAAGATTATAGCCAGCTGCATAAACGCTGGGGCCAGTCTTAAGACGGCGACAAAGATAGCTTCAGAGGTGTCTAAGCAATCTTATGATGGGATGCCTACTGCGGAGATAAAGAAAATCGTTTATCGTAGCCTCAGGAAGATTGACTCTCAGGTGGCTGAGAACTACAAGTATCGGATACAACTTAAAGTAAGGACTTCAGAGACCACGCTCGCAGCCTTCAAGCCAGAGAAAATCATCAAGTCTCTTGTAAAGGAAACTAATCTGGACCGAAGTCTCGCCGAGAAAATAGCTCGCGCGGTGGAAAAGGAGTTAAGCCGCATGAAGCTGAATTACGTTACTGCGCCGCTTATCAGGGAGATAGTGAACGTGAAGCTTTTGGAGCATGGTCTTGAAAATGCGAGGGCTCGTTACACGCGTCTTGGCATGCCAGTCTACGACGTTAAGAAACTCATTGAACGTCGTGTGAGCAACAGTACTCCATATAACCCTGAGATCATACACAAGCTGATGGCAGACCAGATTTCCAAAGAATACACTCTCCTGAACGTTCTGCCGGTGGAGTTGGCTGACGCGCATATGGGGGGTCAGATTCATGTGCATGATTTGCATTATTTTCCGACTAGAATTTATTCGTTCTCTCATGACATGCGTTTTTTTCTGAGGCGTGGTTTGAAGGTTGACGGTACTGGCAGGTATGCTGCTGCAGCTGGTCCGGCAAAAAAACCAGCGTCTGCGTTCATGCACGCGGTTAAGGTTTTGGCTGCTGGTCAGGTTGACTGTTCTGGTCCGCAGGGTTTAAACTACTTTAACGTTTATATGGCGCCTTATGTGCGGGGGCTTAGTTTTCGTGAAGTAAGTCAGTTGGTGCAGATGTTTTTGTATGAGGCTTCTCAGGTCTATGTCACACGAGGCGGGTTGCCGTTGTATAGCAGTATTGATTGTTGTTCTGTTGTTCCAGCGCATTTTGCGGGCGTTCCTGCTGTGCAGCCGGGTGGTGTGGTTAGGGATTCTGTCACTTATTCTGATTACTCTGATGAGGTGCGGGGGTTGTTTAATGCTATCCTTGATGTTTATGTGGCGGGTGATGTGAATGGTAGGTCGTTTGTTTATCCTCAATTGAATGTTCACTTGACCCCGTCTGGTCGGCTTGATTTTAGGGGAGTGGGCGCGAGGGTGTCTGAGCTTGTTTTGAGGAACCGGAATCCTTATTTTATCTTAGACCGAGGTGAGGCGTTGGCTTCGTATCTGAGTGGTGCATTCAAGGTTCCGTTGTCCCAAAAAGCTGGTGACCTTTCTCGAGGTCTTGTTAGGGGTGGAGTGCTTCAGGTTGTTTCGGTTAATCTGCCTCAGGCAGCTTATAGGGCGAATGGTGATGATGCGACTCTCTTAGACCTTGTTGGGGAGGGTATTAACAAGGCTCGATTGGTTTTACTGCTTAAGCGGAGGATCGTGGAGAAAAATGTTTCAAATAAGACTATGCAGTTCCTTACTCAGGAGTCTGATGGTCGGTCTTATTTTGATTTGCGGGAGCAGGGGTGTCTTGTTGGGTTCGTCGGCTTGAACGAAATGATTAAAGTCCATACTGGGGAAGAGCTTCACGACAGCAAGAATGCGGCGCAATTTGGTCTACGGTTTGTCAAGGATATGCAAAAGAGAATACTTGAAATCCGGCGCGACAGCGGATTTAACTTCATGTTGTGTGGCGGCTTTGATGGGGATTATTCTGTTCATCTGGCGAGGGTCGATTCCGAAAAGTATGCTCCACGAGTGTTCTTGAATTTATGTGACTCGTATACGAAGTCGTTCCATCTTAATCCGTCCGCCCGTGTTTCATTAGCTGATAGGCTGAGTTTGGAGGGCAGATTCCACAAGCTTCTTGATGGAGGCGCGTTGTTTGACCTTCCTGTTGCGCCGGAGGTGAGTAAGAATGATGTTCTAGGGCTTTTGGATTTAGTGTCCTCTAAAACGGAGATACGTTATTCGCGTTTTGTCATGCAGAATGGAAAATCAAAATAGGGTTGCGCCTCAGTGTAGTCTCTTCAATAGAAAGCTTTGTCTGACATGTAAGGGCGGCCGTATGCTATGTGGGATGACTTTTTGTCCGCTCATACCTAAGGCAAGTTATCGTCTGGCTGAAGAAAAACTTAAGGAGTCGATGTTCGGGCCTACGACTTCGATTTTCGTCGGATGGAAAGAATATCCTAATGTCTTTGTAGGGCCGTTGACTTCAATGGATTCTGAGAACCCATCGCTTTTGGACAATCCTGGTTTGTGGTATGGGAAGGATTTCGGTGAAATAATTCAAATGCGTTCTCTCCTCGTCAGGGGAAAGCAGAAACAGTCTGTTCACGACAAAAACCAGTTCATTGAGCAGACTCAGGAGCTGGCGCTTTCAGTCATGCCGTTGGATACTGAAGTGTCCTATCGTAGGAAACCTGTTTACTCTATGTCTTTTTCCCCGTTGACTCAGCCTATGGGCCCATCCGGGATTCTTGAGGGCATTAAGATAACTGAAAACCCGAAGATACCGTCTAAAGTTGATTACGTCATCTCGGACGAGGTTAAGTCTTCTGAAGCTATTTCCAGGTTGTATGGGTCGGGCTATGATGTGTACTATCTGACGCGAGTTTTGTCTTCCGGAGTGTTGGGTGCTACGGACAAGAGAAAGCTCGTCCCAACGCGTTGGAGCATAACTGCTGTCGACGACATACTCTGCAAGTCGCTTCTTGAAGACATACGGGGTTACCCCGCCATAAGCGATTATCTTGTCTACAGCAGCACATACCTCGACAACCACTTCGAGATACTGCTGATGCCCGGAGCGTGGGAGTTCGAGCAGTTTGAGGCGTGGTCTCCTCAGACACTTTGGGCGCGTGGCTACAGTGAGCCGGCGATTGCTCAAGATGGTGAGGGTTTTTACGGCAGGAGCGAGTATGCGTTTAATGAGGGTGGTGGTTATTATGCCGGCAGGCTTGGTGTTGCCGAGGCGTTGTTTCGGATGAGGTGTCAGGCGCGTGTCGTCGTTTTTAGGGAAATTTTGGAGGGTTATGTTGTGCCTGTTGGTGTTTGGGAGGTGCGTGAGAACGTGAGGAAGGCGATGCAGAATCCTCCAGCAAAGTTTGTGTCGTTGGATGAGGCGTTAGCTTATTTGAATTCCCGTTTAAGTGTCCCGATTAATCGTTACTTAGGGAAGAGCGTTATCTTACATCAAAAGCGGTTGTCTGACTACATGTAGTTTTTTTACTTCCAGACTACCTTGTTTGCTATGTCCATTGCTGCGCGTCTTTCTGGGGATATTATGTCTTCTACGCCGAGTTCTTCAAAGAGTTCGACGAATTCAGGTTCTTTGACTCTGACGATAACGTGTTTGTTCTTTTTTTTGGCGTAGAGTGCGATTAGTAGGTTTACTTCGTCGCTGTTTGTCACTGCTATGACTGCTCCTGCTTTCTCGAATCCGGCTTCCTTGAGGACGTGGATTCTGGTGCAGTCCCCGTTGATTACAGTGGCTTCTACTTCCTCAGAATCTCTTTCGCAGACTTCAGGGTTCTTTTCTATTATCACTATTTCGTGTTCTGGGAGCGCTTTTGCGATTTCACGACCCATTGTTCCGCCGCCGGCTATTAGGACATACATTTAAATCACCGCTAATAAGAGATTATACACCTTAACTTAAAAAATGCCGACTGTTGAATATGAGATAACGGAGCTTAATCGTCTTCTTGGTAGAAACTTCAGTGTCGAAGAGCTTAAGTCCAGCATACCCTTAATCGGTGTGAGTCTGGAGGCCGTAAGTGACGAGGCTGTTGTGCTTGAAGTCTTCCCAAACCGTCCTGACATGCTGAGCATCGAAGGCTTTGCGAGAGCGATGAAAGGTTTTTTAGGGTTGGAGTCCGGCCTAGTCAATTACGCTGTCAAACCATCTGACGTAGTCCTAAACGTTGATTCGTCAGTCGATGACGTGCGGCCTTTTGTCGGCGCCGCATTGGTCAAAAACGTCGTCATAGATGAACCTCAGCTTAAGTCCCTGATGGATGTGCAGGAGAAGCTTCACTTGACGCACGGCAGGAACAGGCGTAAGGTAGCTATCGGAGTCCACGACTTTGACCGGGTTGCGTCGCCGTTTTTCTACAGGGCAGTCGGGCCTGATGAGGCGTCCTTCATACCCCTTGACATGAACGAGAAGTTTACGTTGCGCGATATACTCGTTAAGCATCCTAAGGGCATGGCTTACGCTTGCGCGTTGGACGGGCTTGGGAAGTATCCGTTGATTTCAGACAGAAACGGCGACGTTTTGTCTTTTCCGCCGATTATAAACGGGGAATTAACTCGTGTTAGCGAGTCGACTGAGAACCTCTTTATTGAGGCTACGGGGTGGAGTCAGCTTGCTGTTGATCAGGCCGTCAACATGATAGTCACATCTATAGCAGACCGCGGTGGAGTAATCTTTTCTGTTAAAATAAAAAGAAAGAAGTAGCGTTTTTTTAGACGTATTTTTCCGCCATGTCTCCGATGTACGGTAGCTTGTATTTTTCACCGTTGTACGCCTTGTACATCAGAAACACCCATAGTGCGAGCGCGATTAACCCTACGATGGGCATCAGTAGTATGCCTACTAAGGTTACCATCAACACTATGTTCAGTATAAAAAGCCCGCCGAAGAGTATGGTCGACTGCACGGCGTGGAACCTAACGTATTTATCCTCTTTTTCCACAAGATACAGGACAACGCCACTTATGCACCCTAAAAGATAAGCTATAGCGCCCTTAAAGTTGCTGTCTGATTTTTTCTCGTCACCCATCTTGAACACCTCATGTAATTTAAAATAGGATGTTACCTATTATGAGTGAAAACTATATAAAACTGTTCAGCATTTGATTTCACTTAATACTGCTTCTGCGATGTCGCTGAAAACAGGTATAAGATAAAACGGCAGGACGAACCCGAAAACAAGGCCTGTTGCGACTCTAAGAAGGTTGACGCTCTCGCGCAGCCCCAATGCTTGTGTGACGCCGTCTACTCCAAGAGGTATCAGTGAAACTATAAGCCATTTTTTGTGCGGTGTCTTTGTGTTGTTGATGCTCATTATGATGGGGTATACTAACGTGGCTAAAAGCATGCCAAAGTATATGCCGCTGCATCGGGCGCATACGCCGAGTTTTTCACCCCACATGAAAAAAGAGCGTTCAGGCTTCTGGTGGCATGTTTCGCTGAAAATTATGTACAGTAGTTCAGCTGCATCCGTGTGATTATTATGCTTTAAGTATGGGGCAGCAAAAATCAGCGCACACCAGGCTGTTATGCTCAAAAGAAAGACAACATACACTACCACGCGCGTTTTCATGTGTTAAAAGCGGATGGGGAGCATTTCAGCCCCCCATCATTAACCGGGTTTACTTTTTCGCCAGCAGCTTTGCGCCTATGACACCGCCTATTGCGCCGAAGATTACTCCCAGCACTAGTGCGATAAAGAAGCCAACTATTGCGCCTATTATCCCTATGCCGATGTCTAAGCCCATTTTGCCGAGCATTTGTCCTGCACCCATGTTGCCTGCGGCAAGTCCCAGTCCTAAACCAAGCATGTTTATCAGCCTGCTTACTATGAAGCTCGTGATTGTGGCGACTGGTGCGTAGACGACTCCCATGAGTGCGCCGACTATTGCTCCGTCTTTGAGTTCTATAGCGCCTTTTTTGTTCAGGAGGTATGCTGCTAGTGCTCCTCCCCCAATAATCCATAAGCAGCAGATGTTCAGGCAGCTTATTACTGGAATTTGGGATATAACGCCCACTAGTATGCCCGATATTGCTGCGGGCATAATCATTTTCGAAAATTCGACCATGGTATCACCTCAGTTGTTAATCTATTTCAGCGGCTATATAAAAATACGCCCTCATAGTATCATTAGTAACAATGAAAATCACGAAAGTATATACTTCGTCTTTTGCTATTCCTGCATCACGTGAATTGCGAATCCTACGGGAGGCTGCTCAAGGAAAATCCGAAGTCGCCAAAAGGTATCTGCCATTAGCTAAGTATCGCGTTTCACGCGCTGAGGAAGTCCAGAAGGGCGTGGTTTTCAAGAAGACGACCTTCGACAAGCGAGACAACTTCTTTTATGTTGACTTGAGTCACGGCGACTTCTATTATTCCTCGCGTGGAAGCATTTTCACTAAAACGCCTAAAGTGGAGAAAAGCGATTTGTTGAAGAGGGTTATTGACTTCGACAACACGGTCGTAATCACGCTCGGCCAGCTTTATGAGTATGGTAGCATACCCTACGATGAGTTGGACAAAGACGTCGTCTCGGCGTTGGCGGCACTGGGGTTCATTGAAATATACGAGCCTGAGTCCGACCAGGTCTTCAACTTCCTAAGGTATTACCTCTCTGATGACACGATAATGCACAAGCACTTCGTCAAGCTGCGGTTCAGTCTGCCCAATTTCGGCAACAACAGATACAACCTTGACGCATTCCTTGAGACAACCGACACCGTAGACGACTCATACACTAAAGACAACATACAATACAATACTGAGCGCACTGCAGAGGCTTTGGGTTTGTTTTTCGGCGGCACGGCAACGTTAACAGGGCTTCTGTATCTGCCCTACATTGTGGCTGAATGCACGACAAAGGAGGGAATTAAGTCTGACGTTCATCTCCTATTATGCAGTAAAAACGACAAGGACGCTAAACGCAAGTTCCCCAATGAAGTCAAGCTTGAGCCGGTGTCGTTCGCGACCGCGATGGGTGCGGGTGGCTCAGTCCCCGTTGAGTCCTCAGCCATAAACTTTTCCAACGTCGCCGACTTGGTTGAGGTCAAGGAGAAAATCCGCCAAAGCATAGTGTACCCCCTCACTCGCCCTGACTTGGCGAAAAAATTCGGTCGAAAAGGCGGAGGACGAATACTGTTCTATGGGCCTCCCGGCTGCGGTAAAACCTATGTGGTTCGTGCCACCGTGGGTGAATGTGGCGTAAACTTCTTCAACATAAACACAAGCGACATAATCAGCGGCGGAGACGAGGCAGGCGCCAAAAACCTTCATGAAGTTTTCATTAAAGCCTCGAAAAACGCGCCTTGCATATTGTTTTTCGACGAGATTGACGCCTTGAGTGCCCGACGGAGTTCGGAGAAAGAGGGTTCTAACCTCACCATAAACCAGTTTTTGATGGAGATGGATGGTGTGGAGTCTTTGAACGAGAATGTTCTCGTACTAGGCGCAACCAACGCTCCGTGGGCTCTTGATCCTGCGCTTCGTAGGGCGGGTCGTTTCACGGACCAGATTTATCTTCCGCCGCCGAATTTTGAGACGCGGGTGGAGTTGTTTAAGCTTCATACGCGGAAGCGGCCTGTGGCGTCTGACTTGAATTTCGAGAAGCTTGCGGAGCTTACTGAGGGTTATTCTTCAGCAGACGTTAAGACGGTGTGTGATGACGCTTTGGAGATTCCTTGGGAGGAGGCGTTGAATGGCATGCCAGCCCGTAAGGCGAATATGGACGACTTTTTGACGAGCATAGGCAGCCGCTCTAGCTCACTTGTTGCTTGGTACAAGCAGGCTGAGAAGGAGTTGAAGAAGAGTGGCGAAGCTGGTTTGTTCGAGGACATGGCTAAGGAGATACTATCGCATGCTGGTGGCGTGGACCAGGTTGTGAAGCCTACCGTAAAGTTTGCTGACGTCGCCGATTTGGTTGAAGCTAAGGAGCGCATAAGCAAGAGCATTGTTTATCCTCTTAAGAATCCTGAGCTTGCGAAAAAGTTTGGGAAGGCGATTGGCGGAGGACTTTTGTTGTATGGGCCTCCCGGCTGCGGTAAAACATACCTTGCTAGGGCCACTGCAGGAGAGTGTGATGCCGCCTTCTTTAACGTTAAGATAACTGATATCATGTCTGACGACGTTGGCGAGAGCGAGAAGAATATCAAAGATGTGTTTGAGAGGGCTTACCGTAATGCGCCTGCAATATTGTTCTTCGATGAGTTGGATGCTATAGCTTCAAGAAGGGAGAACGTGGGTGATGTTTCCCGCAGGGTTGTAAACCAGTTTTTGAGTGAAATGGACGGTTTCGCGTCGCGGGAGGGTATGATGGTCATCGGATCCACTAACGCTCCGTGGGACATTGATCCTGCGCTTCGTAGGGCAGGTCGTTTCACAGACCAAATTTATCTTTCCGCCCCTGATGTTGATACTCGTGTTGACGTTTTCAGAATACACTGTAAGAATAAGCCGTTGACGGGTGATGTTGACTTCAAGAAGCTTGCGGAGCTTACTGAGGGTTATTCTTCAGCAGACATAAAGGCGGTGTGCGATCATGCGATGGAGCTTCCTTGGATGGACGCTTTTAAGGGCGCGCCCGAGCGTAAGGCGAACATGGATGATTTCCTGAAGGTTTTGTCTGAACGAAAGTCTTCTCTCCTGCCGTGGTTCAAGCTTTCAGTCCGGCAGATAAAGGAAAGCGGCGAAGCCGACGTATACAAGGACCTTCTCGCCGACGTTGAAAAATAC
>CAZKCF010000002.1:0-9311 GCA_964551365.1 uncultured archaeon | reverse complement strand
AAAGATGAGAAGCCTCTCACAGAATTGGTTGACGAATTCAGGGAGGACATGAAAAAGAAACCCACTGAAGTGGAGGAGCTGCGAAAGAAGCTTAAAGAGCTTGCGGGCACAAGAGACCGGCTTGACAAATCAATCAAGGCGGCAAGAAACAGGTTCCACAAGCGCAAGCTTAGTGAAGACAGCTTTAGGGAGATTGTCCGCGATTATGAGAAGCAGCTTATTGAAGTTGAGGTTGAGTTAGACTCTATACAAAAAAAGCTGGGGGAAAACTCTAAGGGTTGAGGCCGATGTCCTTTAAGCCTGAGGTTTCGTCTAATCCTGCCATAACGTTCATGTTCTGCACTGCCTGCCCTGAGGCACCTTTAACTAGGTTGTCTATGGCGGAAAATAAGACTAGGCGGCCGTCTTTAGCGTTGAATCCTCCGATTACGCATTTGTTGGAGCCTCTTACTGCAAGTAGGGACGGCACCGTCTTCTGCACTCTTAAGAAAGGCTCTTTTTTGTATGCCTTCTCGTATTCCCTGAAAATTTCTTTTTCATCAGCTTCGACGAACGCGTGCACTGTGGTTAATATCCCCCGCGTAAGCGGCACGAGATGTGGAGTAAAATGTACTTTCACGTTTAGTTCCTGCTCCATCTCAGGTATGTGCTGGTGTTCAACGACCTTGTAGGGAACCACGTTCTCGTTCACTGTTGGAAAATGAGTCTCCTCCTTAGGTGTTGCGCCAGCCCCGCTCACTCCTGTTTTAGAGTCAATAACGAGTTTGTCTACATCGAATTCTTTAACCAGCGGATGGCATGCGAGGATTGCTCCAGTCGGAAAACAGCCTGGGTTTGCGACAATCGTCGCGTTCTTTATCTCTCTCCTATGAAGTTCAGTCAGGCCGTAGACTGATCTCTTGAGCAACGTCGGGCACGTGTGTTTGACGTTGTAGTATTTTTCGTACGCGTTCGGGTTCTTAAGCCTGAAGTCGGCACTCAAATCTATCACTTTGGTTTTGATTTTAGGCACCGTGTTCATGGCTTCTGTGTGTGGCATGCAGCAGAAGACGAAGTCGCTTTTGCTTGCTTTTTTCGTGTCCAGTTTAGTGAACTTGAGTCCAGGGTCTATGTTGGGGTGTACTTCCGAGACGTCTGCGCCAGCTTTTTTTCTGGATGTGACTTCTATTTCGTCAACTTCCGGGTGGTTTGTGAGAATCCTGAGTAGTTCCCCGCCCGTGTATCCCGTGCCTCCTACAATCGTTATTTTCATGCTCTTTTCGTTGAATGCTTACACGTAAACGCCTTTCGTCTTCTTCCCCTCGGTTTCAGCGTTAGTCTGTTTTGGTGTTTCTTTCTCCGCACTTGAGTCGTCGGTTTTCTTTAATTCAGTGTTCTTCAGCAAAACTGTTTTAGGCTGAATCTTCTGGAGGAAGAGTATGCTGTAGTACCTGAAAAACACTGGTATCGGCAGGGTAATGACTGCACTAACGTAGCTTATTATCGCTGACAGTATTATCACTGCGACGACTCCCGCGAGGATTAGTGCGAACATTATTGGGCTTGAGCTTAGAATGGTTTTTACGTCGAATAGCATTCCCGCTATTATTGCTGCTGCGATAAGAGGTATGCCGACGAATATGACTGCTAGTATCAGGAGCAGTATTGTTACGATCAAGTATGCTGCTGCAGCCACAACGCCTAAGACAAGCTTGGCTGCAATGTACACCAAAAATTGTTTGAAGTTGTTTTTTATCAGCGTGAGCAGGTTGCTCCAGCAGTCTAAGAGTCCGCTCTTGCTGTGGTACATCAACGGCACGACAAAGTCTACCGTAAATGAGCCTATTATCGAAGCCAATAATATGAGTGCGAGCAGGAAAATCAGGCCAACTATTGCGTAGGCTATCAGAAGCCACGTTGGTGCGTCAGACGTGTAAAACAAGATAGCGGGTAGTATAAGCGCCAGCACAGTGATGAGGGATATTATGCCCACGAGTATGTTGAAGCCGAAGAGTTTTAGGCCGTTTCTCGCATGCCTTTTGACACCGTCTGTAACCTCTACTTTCTCGTTGATTACTGACTCAAGGAAGAGGAAGTTGAAAACCGCAGCTACGTAAGCTAATGTTAGACTAACGAGTAGGATAATCACTACTGCCACGGCAATTATCGGCAGATACGCTGTTAAGTCAACGTTTTTTAAATCTTCGCCGCCCAGATTGTAGTTGAAGTTGAGGTTGGCGGCGCCTGCCGTCACGAAAACGACTAACGCTAGTTTCAGCCAAAAACGTGTGTTAAACTGCCGGCTAAAAAGCAGTTTTTTTGTTTTTTCTATTGCATCCTCAAGGATGTTTATTGCATGCCATTCGCTCATTTTATCCTGTTTTTGCGCTCCAAGACCATATCCCATGTCGGCAGGTTGGTCTGGCACCCCCATTTTTCCACAATAAAGGATGCTGTTGCATTACCTATCTTCACGGAATCATAAATATCGTTAGTCTTAAGATAGGCGGTGATGAATCCCGCGTTGAACGCGTCTCCCGCACCGGATGTGTCTACGGCTTTCGTCCTGTAGCTGCCTATCGCTACCTCCGTGTTGTTGATGTGGACTGAGCAGCCTCGTTCGCCTCGTGTTATTATGAACACTTCCGGGCCCATGCTGAACTTGAACTGGAATCCAAGACTCTTGAGGTGTTCGAGCTCATGGTGGTTTAGGATAAGCACGTTAGTCCTCTTCAAAACCTCCCGGAATGTGTCTGGTATCCTATCAAACTTGAAAACTCCGTAGCCCGGATTATAGACGACGAACTTGTTCCTGCACGACTTCACAACCTTCTTCTGAAGGTTGAGGTACGTCCTGCACAAGTAAACCGCGCGTGTGTCTTGTATGAGTTTTTTGTCGAATTCTTTTCCTGGCTCCAGTTCATCTAGCTTTTCTGTCACGCCCTTGTAGAAGAAGCTTATCTGGTCGTTGCCGTGCTTGAAGAACATGGACTTGGTGGTGTCGCCGAATATGCCCTTCAGGTACAGTTTGATGCCGAGGTTCATCATGTACGTCCTGTAGTCTTCTGTGTCAGTGCCGATAACGCTTACGAGGCCCGTCTTAAGGCCGAGATTGCTTGCAACAACGGCGGTGTTCGCGCCCATGCCGCCGTAAAAACGCCTGCTGCTCACTGCTTCAGCGGCGGTGTTTGGTTTAGGAAGACCGTCAACTTCATAAAAATAGTCTATGGCTGTGTCTCCAAACACAAGCAGGTCGGTTTTCTCTTCCATCATCTGGTTTATTTATTGTAGGCAGTTAAAATATACGTATCATGAAACTGGTCTTCTCATTCGGCGGTTCGGTGGTAGCGCCCGACAACGTGGACCGTAAATTCGTCAGAGAGCTTTCCGCCTTCCTGAAAACATTGTCTGAAAAACACACTGTCGTTGTAGTAGTCGGTGGGGGCGCTCCGGCTCGGAGGGATATACGGAGGGCACGGGCTGCTGGTTTTGCTGAGGCTTATTGTGATTTTGTGGGGATTAAGGCTACGAGGAGGAATGCTGGGGCGTTGGTTAGGGCGTTGGGCGGCAAAGCCAATGCTGTGATTCCGGAATCTGTTCAGGATGCGGTGAAGCTTGTTGGCAGGAGAATTCTTGTTATGGGTGGCACTGAGCCGGGGCATAGCACCGATGCTGTCGCAGCGTTGGTTGCTGAGTGGATTAAGGCTGACTTGCTGGTCAACGCAAGCAATGTTGATGCCGTATACAACAAGGATCCACGAAAGTTTCATAACGCTAAGCCGCTGAAGTCGGTTGGAGTTGACCGACTGATAAGGCTTCTTGAGGACCAGTCTGTTGCGGCGGGTCAGTACCCTCTCATGGACCCCACGTCACTCAAGCTTATCAAGAGAAGCAAGATAAAAACCGTTATATTGGATGGCAGGGACTTGGGGAATATACGAAACGCAATCTATGGGAGTGGTTTCAAGGGAACTCAGCTAACATGTTGAGTTCTATTTTAGACGTAGTCCAGCCATTTGTCGTATTTTTTGTTCTTCCCTCTGACTATGTTGAAGAACTTCTCCTGCAGCTTCTTTGTTATTGGCCCGGGTTTGCCTATTACGTGTCCGTCAACCTCCCTTATTGGAGTGACTTCCGCAGCGGTTCCAGTCAAAAACAGTTCGTCTGCAGTGTACAAGAGCGCTCGGTCTATGTCGGTTATGCAGACGTACATTTTCATGTCTCCCGCGATATTTATTATTGAGTCTCGTGTTATGCCGGGGAGTATGCTGGCGTGCATTGGCGGAGTGTATATTATGTCATCTTTTATCACGAAGATGTTTTCGCCAGGTCCTTCCGAAACCATGCCTCTGTTGTCTAAAAGTATTGCTTCGTTGTAGCCGCAGTCTAATGCCTCCATCTTAGCGAGTATGCTGTTTATGTACTGTCCGGTTGCTTTGGCTCTTGGTGGCAGGATGTTTGGCGCTATTCTGACGAAGGATGAGATTTTGGCTCTGATGCCGTTTTTTATTCCTTCGTCGCCGAGGTATGTTCCCCAGGGGTATGCTGCTATTGCGGTGTCTACTGGGACTTTCAGCGGGTTCAAGCCCATTTCCCCGTAGCCACGGTAGACGATGGGGCGTATGTAGCATTCCTCAAGTTTGTTGGCTTTAACCAGCTCTTTTGTGGCTTTGCAGAGTTCTTCGACGGAGTACGGTATTTTTTTCAGGTATATCTCTGCCGAATCGTGTAGTCTTTCCATGTGGTCTTTCAGCCGGAATATGGCAGGGCCTTTTTTTGTCTTGTAGCATCTTATGCCTTCGAAGACTCCTGAACCATAGTGTAGTCCGTGCGTCAGCACGTGAATTTTCGCGTCGTCCCAGTTGACGAGCTTGCCGTTCATCCAGATTTTATCGACTTTTTGTATTGGCATTTCAACCTCCTATCTTTGTTTTAGTATATGCTCCTCTCTAAAACAATCTCTTTTCCGCCTACGGTGACCCGTACTTCTGGTTTTTCAATGACCTTCCCTATTATGCTCATCTTGTATTCTTTCCCGTATTTTTCGACCATGGCTTTAGCGTTCTTCTCGTCGGTGACTAGGCAGAATCCAACACCCATGTTGAATGTCTTATACATTTCTCCGTCGGATATTTTACCCAACTCCTGCATTCTCTTGAATATCATCTGCGGTTCAGGTAGTTTGTCCAAGGCGAAACCCACGTCATTAAGCCTCAGCAGGTTCAACATTCCCCCTCCGGTTATGTTCGCCATGCCGTGGATTCTGTACTCCCTGAGCAGAGTCAAAACTTCCTTAACGTAAATCTTTGTTGGTTTTAAGAGCTCGTTCCACATGCTCAATGGGACGACTTTTCTCGCCAACGTAAGCCCGTTGCTGTGTACTCCGCTGCTCGCCAAGCCAACGACCGCGTCGCCCGCAACAACGCTTTCACCTGTCACTACCATGTCTTTTCTCACGAAACCGAGTGCTGTTCCGGCCAAGTCAAAGCCGTTGTTTTCGAGGCCGGTTATGACGTCGGGTAGTGTGGCCGTCTCTCCGCCAACAATCGCTATTTCAGCCTGTTTTGCCCCCTCATACAAGCCTATGGATATCTCCTTCGCTATTTTGTCGTCGACGTTTCTCATGGCAAGGTAGTCTACCATAGCTATTGGTTCGGCTCCGATGCATATCAAGTCGTTCACGTTCATGGCGACCAAGTCTATGCCTATTGTGTCATATTTTCCCAGCTTTTGGGCGACGAGTACTTTGCTGCCAACACCGTCTGTAGTAAGCGCGAGCGCGTAGTCTCCCATGTCTATTAGGTTTGCGAATAATCCTATTTTCGCCATGACTTGGCCTTTTTTGCCTTCCCTGAATTTGAACGTTTTTGTGACCCAGCTTTCAATTCCTTTTATCGCTAAGTCTTCTTTTCTCACGTCGACTCCTGCTTTAGCGTAGGTGGACGGCTTGTCTTTTGTACTCACCCGTTCTATGGCTGTGTTTGGTTTGACCGGCATGTTAATCCATATTGTTTTCTCAATTTAAGAGTATGTTCCGATTATAGTCTGAAAAATCTTTTAGCGTTCTCTGTCGTAGCGTCAGCCACAACACTCCAGCCGACGCCCTTTATTTCGCCGATTATGCGCGCGCTTTCCTTCACGTTGGCGGGTTCGTTTCTTGTTTTTGGGGTTGGCGCGAGGTATGGTGCGTCGGTCTCCAGTACTATGTTTTCAAGTGAAATTGCTTTTGCAAGTTCTTTTTTCTTTTTCGAGTGGGCGATGCTTGTTGGTATTGAAATGAGGCATCCTAAGTCTACTGCTTTTTTAGCTTCGTCTATGCTGCCGCTGAAGCAATGCAGCAGGGCTTTTGCGCGTTTATCCTCCAAGATTCTTAGCGTGTCTTCTTCAGCGTCTCTGGAGTGGACTACTAAAGGCATTTTAAGCTCGTTTGACGCGTCTATGAACTTTTTGAAGAAAATTCTCTGTTGTTTTCTCTTATCCTCTTTTTTCACCCAGTAGTAGTCTAAGCCAACCTTTCCTACTCCTCTTATGTCCCTAATGTGCTTTTTCATGAGTCTTATGGTTTCGTTGACTGATGACTCTGTTTCGTCAGACGGGCTTAAGCCGATAGTCCAGTAAACTTTTTCAAACCTTTTTGCTATGTCCAATGCGCTAGGCGCTTCATTTGGGCTTACAGTGCAGTTCACCACAAAAACTTCTTCGGTAAACGCTCTGTTTAGGACTTCATCTAGGTCGCGTGAAAACTCCGGGAAACTCAGGTGCGCGTGGACGTCAAACAGCATTTTCTATTATGAGAGTGTCTCCGATGTTTACACCCAATTTTTCGGCTGCGCTGCCTTGGTTGACGTCGACTTCGAGGAATCCGTGGCTGCCTTTCAGCACCACCACCTCGCCTTCTTTAACGTAGCTGAATGTTTTCGCGAATAGGGCCGTAACGTTGTTGTCGTCGTGTCTTATGTTCAGCTTATCTCCAACATTGAATTCCCGCCTGTCGTACACTACAATGTTGCCGAATCCGTCGACATGCAGGACTGTGCCGTCAGGTATCCTAAGTCTGTGCAACTCCTCTGTGAGTCTGCCCAGGTTTTCCATCCGTTGTCCTTTGTCAAGCAGTGCGGCTGCTGGCGCGAATATGTCTCTGCCGTGGAATGTGTCCGCTATTTTGGAGTCTAATCCAGCAGTCTTCCTAATGTTTGCGGCGTCTATTTCGACTATTTTTTTTATGCGTTGGTTTTCCAGCGCGAGCGAAAACAGACCGTTGTCTGGGCCGACGAAGAAGCAATAGTCTGTTTCGACTGCAATGGGGTTTCTGTCTCCGCCCACATCTGGGTCGACTATTCCAACATGTATTGTGCCGCTGGGAAAGTGCCGCCATATCCGCGAGAGTATGAAGGAGCCCTCTATTATGCTGTGTCTTGTTATGGTGTGTGTAACGTCAACGATGCGCGATTTTTCGTTGACCTTGTCTATGACTCCGCGCATTTCGGCCACATAGTAGTCTCCTTGGAAGTCTGTCGTAAGCGTAATCATCTCCTGTTTTTCTTAAAGAGTTCTTTTATGTCAAATCTGCCTTCATAGAGTGCTTTGCCTAAAATCACGCCCCATGCTCCTGTTTTTTCGATGTCTTCGACGTCTTTTTTGCTTGATATTCCGCCGGAGATTATCACCGGGTTTTTCGTTGCCTTGACGGCTTCTTTTATGTTTTCAAGTCGCACGCCCCGCATTTGACCTTCAATGTCGACGTCGGTGTACAGGAAACCCCAAACGTGGTCCTGCATTTTGTTCATAACCTCAAAGGCCTTAAGGTTGGTTTTCTCCCGCCACCCCTTTACGACCACGTTGCCTCCGCGCGAGTCCACTGCCGCAATAATCCTGCCTTTATAGTCGCCGAGCTCCCGAATGACTGTGAGTCCGTTCAAGTAGTCTTGTATTGCGAGCGTTCCGACTATGACTTTTTCCACTCCCGCGTCCATCAGCTTTAGCAACGTTTTTTTGTCTCGCACTCCCCCCCCAAACTGTATTGGAATGCTGAGTGAATCCATTATCTTCAAAACGATGTTGAGGTTGCTACCTAAACCCAGTGTGGCGTCCAAGTCTATAACATGCAGGATTTCTGCGCCGGCGTTCTCCCATTTTAAGGCTGCTTCCAGCGGGTCTCCGTAAAAGGTTTCTGTGCCGGCTCTGCCGCCTACCAGTTGCGTGCACTTCCCGTCTTTTATGTCCAACGCGGGGATTATTTTCATGTCTGCATTATTCTTTTATGTTAAGCAAGCCTGCGAGCGCGTCATCGTTTTGCAGAGGCTTTTTATCGTCCTTTATTTTTTTATATGTTTCGTAGTCAAAAAGGTTTGTCAGTTTTATCTTCATCGTGGTGCATGCTTCTTTTAGTGCTTTGTATGATTCGGAGTCGTATTTGAGGAAGCAGTATACGCTGTTGTAGGAATTTTTGTGTCTTGTGAGGTAGTTTCCTATCCTTTTTGACGTTACTGTGATGTATCGTTCCTTTATTTCAGGTGTCTCAAGTTTTTCATCCCAGTCGTAGCTGTTGAACGGATAGTAGTCTTCAATTTCCCGGGGTATTATTCCCGCGTTGCTGAGCATGACTTGATGCACCTTGTCGTAAATGCTTGTTTTCCTTAACGCCTCTATTATCCTCTTATGCGTGTCTGACTCAGAGTAGGGTTTTTTGCGCGAGCATGGCAGGAATAGTAGTATTCTTTTGTCTTTCGGCGGCTTATACCATCTTATGATGTAATCGTGCCAGATCTCGAAGTAGGGGTGTGTCAGGTATTCTTCGCCGACGCCATTCAACGGTTTTTGAAGGTGTTTAGGGAACCGCGGAGTGAACCTGAATGTTTCTGCATCAAACTCCACCTTATTGTTTTTCGCCCATCGTGAAGTGATTTCATGGAACTCCTCTTTTGACAGGAAATTCCATTCTCCCTTCACCCACAAGTCAAACAGCCGCGAGCTTTCATGCGGCAGCATGTTAATCAGCACTATCGAGTCTGAAAAATTCAGCGCGTATTCGACCGAGTCGTTAAGGCTTTTTTTTATGTCCGAGACGTAGGGCGGGTTAACTAGCAGGTATGTTCTGAGCAGGCAGCCGGAGTCGTGTATTGTTTTTGCAGCCTTCTCGTAGTGTTCCGTATGAAATCCTTTTCTTATCTTATCCAGAACTCTGTTGTCTGCGACTTCTAGGCCGATGGCTACAGTAAGAGCTAATCCGTTGAATCCATCTAGTTTGTCTTCTGTTATGAATTCTGGTCTTGACTCGACTGTAACCTTCTTTACTTTGCATTCTACGCACTTTTTTATAAAATAATCTCGCA
>CAZKCF010000001.1:0-23113 GCA_964551365.1 uncultured archaeon | reverse complement strand
CTTGCAGTCGTAAAGGACTGCATCATCCTCCTCATATTCAAATACTGTTTTAATCGTCAAATCCTCGGCGCATTTATCTGTTATCCTCTTTTCCATGTCGGGCAGGGGTAAACTGTTTTTAACTTCTACGAAATATCGAGATTTGTTCATCAGTCTTAGCGTGTGCTCTTCGCTCGACTTGCTTTTGAATCTGCCGTAATCCAAATCCGCTTCGTTCCCAGCTAGTCTTCTTTCAGACAAGAATGCTATCGCTGGCGTGATTACTGGTGCTCCTGTTATCTTGTCTTCTTCGTCCGCTTCTGATTTGATGTGTTCTGAGGCTTGAACTAGCATTGCGTTCCAGGACACGTCCTCCAAAAACGTAATCGTGCACTGGCCGATTGAGGCGACTAAAATTATTGTTACAAACAACGTCTTCACGTATTTCATCCTACTGTAGCTCCAGGAATTCCCGCCAATAATCGCTAATGGAGGGGTTATTGCGGCGAAATAAGTTACGTAAACAACTTCATGAATGAATTCCATTGCAGTCAAAACAGCAAAACCGATAGTAAACCATAGAATGAAGAACACGTCCTTCTCCGTCATCCTACCGTTTAGTGTTGCAATCAAGCCTGCTAAACCAAATATGCTGACGAGCGGATAAGAGACGAGAACTCCATAATAAAATGCTTTGATTAAGCCGATTAAACCGTAAGTCGGATTCCACATGTGGTAACCCACAATCTGTTCAAATAAGCCATAACCCTGAAAATAAGCGAAAAATGGAATCATGACTGCGGCAAAACCAAATGTCAGTAGCAAAGAATGCTCAAGCACTTTCTTTTTCCTCACAACAATGAACAAAAACATGACAAAAAACAATGTCACCCCAAACAGCCTGAACAGCGATGATACTCCAACAATAATGCCGGCGCAAATAACATGTAATCTGCTGTCCCTAGAATAACCCTCTAAAAACAAATATGCGGCAATCATGGACAAAAACAATAGCTCTGAATACATTATGGCGCTTCCGGTAGCCCTGATTACCCCAAAGCATAGTGCGAATGTTGTTGTGCTAACCAAAGCCTTTTTTTCGTCATAGTATTTTCTTGCAATGCAATACATAAGGGGTATTGTCAGTATGCCTGTTAGTGTGGGGATTATTTTTGCTTGGACTACTCCCACACCAAATAGTCTGAACAAATAGGCTGTTACTAGTTCGTACATGGGCGGGTGTGCCATAAAAAAGTCTCTGTAGGGTGTTAATCCATCGTAGACTTGTTTTGCCATCATTATGTACACTGATTCGTCTGACTGGGTTATGGTGCCTAAGGTGGCCGCCCTAAGTACGCCTCCGAGCACTGTCAATAGGATTAGATACTTTAAGGCATCCTGTTTATTCCATCCGTCAAAAAACGGCTTTGAATCAATATTGCCTCTAGCCTGTTTGTAGGACACGAAAAGCAATACTACTGCAGCTAATGTTCGTGCTATTTGTGTTGATATTATCCCGATTAGGTAGTCGTCCATCTCTTAAATCTAATTCTTGCTTATATCCTGCCCCTGCAGTCATAGACCATAAACCCGCTTATGTTAGCCGATGTCTCACACTTGTCTATTGAATGCTGCATCACCGGTAACACGAGTTCCGGAGGATACGTGACCACGAATTTTGACTCGTTTATCAGCTGCGCCATATATGACTCATTCAGTTCGCCTATGCCAAACCGCTCATAGTTGAGCACAAATTCTTTACCCGCTACTTCCCTACCGCTTAGAAAAGACACTCCGTTGAACACTGTCCGTTCTCCAATAATCTTGTCGTTGGCGTCTGAGTTCATCTCCACGTATCTTGCAGTTTCTCTGATACCTCTGTCCCATTCGCTGTTTGAAATAAAGTCGATACTATTGTACTCAACTAACTCAACCAGCAGTATGGCCACGACTAGTGTCTTGAGCCAATACGGGTCCACAAGCTCGACTGCTCTGCCCCCCAAGAGAATAAGCGGGGGTGCTATTATAATGTAGTACGTTATTGCTGCGATGTTGTGCCAATACCTCACACTGAATACACCTAATGCCCCTAAAACAATCCATAACACAAAAAAAACATCGACATCCCGCATCTTCTTGTCTCTAATCATAACCCCTGCGCTTAGTAGGCCAATGGTCGTGGATAGGGCGTAGAGTATCATTGCTCTTGAGAATGTCATAATCTTCATAAATAATCCTATGTCGGGTTTCGCGTAGTGGTGTCCTAGAATCTGGTAAACAAAGTCTGTGTCGTTGAAGTATAACGCAAAGGGGGATGCTACTATCATGCCGCCTACGCCCAGTATTATTAAGTGTTCTAGGTGTTGTCTTTTCCAAATTAGGAAAATTAGTATAACCGCCGGCACTAATAGTCCGAATAGTCTGAACATGCTGGATACGCCGAAACTGATTCCTGCTAGTAGGATGTGGAAGCGATTGTTTTCGTAGAAACCGTTTAAGAAGAAGTAGACTCCCAGCAGGCTGAAGAAAAGCATCTCAGAGTACATTGTTGCGATTCGGGTCATAATCACTGTGCCTGCGGATATGGCGTACACCATCGCGGAAAATAAGGCCGGTTTTAGGCCGTACCATCTCCGTGATATCGCGTAGATTAATGGTATTGTTAGGGCTGATAGCACTAATGGAGTTATTTTGGCTTGTGCGACTCCTACACCAAGTAGCTTGAAAACTATTGCAGTGAGGTAGGGGTAAAACGGTGGGTGGAAGAAAAAGAAGTCTTTGTACATTACACTACCGTTGTACACTTCTTTGGCAACATTAATGTACAATGACTCGTCGGAGAATGTTATTTTGTCGATTGTTATCACTCTAAGGAGTAAGCCCAAGGTCATTAGCACAATCAATACTTTTTTCGCTTGGTTTTCGTCTACTCCGCTGAATATCTGCTTTACAGGAGTCTTTCTCCTCTTGTAAGACAAGAATACGTAAATGAATGCAAGCAGTATCGCCAGCATCCTGAACGAACATATTACGTATCCTCCTATCATAGTGTAATCTCTATGTTTTGTGTTCTAAATAAGTTACTTGAACGGGTTTTTGTACAAACGATAATACCCAATGTCCTCTGCAGGCCATTTTTCTATGCCCGCGAGCAGGTTGTCGAAGGCTGTGTCGTTGCTGAGTACGTTGATTGTGCCGTTTGATGCTATTACGTATTTTGCGTTTTTGTAGGAGCAGTTGAAGGCGAATCTTTCTTTAGAATAACTCCCAGAGTAATATGCTACGTCCCTACCTTCGTAGGCTACGGATTGGGTTAAAATGCATAGTTTGGCCTTAAGTAGCGGTGAAAGGTAGCTGTATCCTATTACGACGTCGTCGGGTGATGTGTTGTTGTTAACGTAATCTGCGAGTTCGTTCTCATATGCAATATACTGGGATCCGACAACTTCTTTCGGGACCACCATCCTAAAGTCAATGTATGCTGCCACTCCAATAGGGTGGAATATCAATGCTAGTGCTATGGTAGTGGCCGTAATCTTCTGCTGGAATCGGTTTAACCATGAAACTGTCCTATCATACGCCTTTATAGCGAAGGCTGCCATCAACAGCATGAGGTACGGGTAGACTAACATCGTCATATGGTCTCCCCGATTCAAGATTAAGAGTATTGCAAAATAAGGCAGGAAGAATGCTTGCAGAATCCTCCTGCTTTTTCCATTGTCTATCAAAAAAAAGGGTGAGAAAAAGAGGCCTGACAAGCAGAGTGGCATAAAATAGCTTATTGATTTTCCGAACGTTTTGTCTGACTGCTCCACCAAAAGAGAGCCCAACGACATTAAAACATACATTAACGGCTGGATTTCGTTTAACGTGCCCGCAATAGGCTTGTAAAAATCCCCCAAGACGTGCCTCTTCCTGTACAACAGCAAAACCAACAACACAGCTGCCAGACCAAAATACACGTTCATGTTAAATCTACCCAGCTGATAAAACACATCAAACATGAAGTATTCCGGCGTATACGCCAGCATGAATGCGACAAAAAATGCGAACGGCGCCAGCATTATGGCGGCTGCGTGTGGGATAATGTTCCTGTCGTGTTCTAGTAATAAGGCGGATACCGCCAGTATCGTGGCAAACCCTGTTTCTTGCGTTAGAAAACCAAGTCCCGCTGAAATACAGCACACGTAAAGCCAGAATTTGTTGTTTTTTGAAGTGTACTTTACTATGGCATACAACGCCAGGGTTGAGAAAAATATAAGCTGGTTGTTTGCGAACACCAGTCTACCCCAGTAGACTGCAGCAGGGAATACTGCGTACAATAGCGATGCGAGCAACCCCGTCTTAGCGTCAAACAATTCTTTCCCGACAAAATAGAGCAAAAACGTGATTAAAACACCGTACGCTGCGGTGAACGCTCTCGCGGAAACTATGTTGTCTCCGAAAAACTGCAGTACCTTGCTTTCCAGTAGAAAGAACAGCGGCGGATGGGGGAAAAACGCGTACTTCAAAGCGAACACCTGGATTTTGCCGTCAGCAAGGTATTCCGCTATGTTCATGTTCACGCCCTCATCCCAATCCCAGTGCGGAGTATCCCCCAGACTATAGTACCTAAAGAAAACGCTCAACGCCACTATGAGCGCTAATGCGAGCCAGTTGTTCAGTGTTTTTTTGCTCATATGCTGCTTTCAGTATGCAACTCAATTAATTTGTCTGATGCGCTATTATATTACATGAAGGTTGTTGCCGTGACTGGAACTCCTGGGACGGGTAAAACAACTTTTTCGAAAAAACTAGCCGCAGCGATTAATGCCGAAGTTTTGTCGCTCAGGGATTTGATTGAGCGCGAGATGCTTTTCGAAAAATTTGATGAAGTCCGGGATACGCGGGTGGTTGACGTTGGTTTGCTGAAGCGTCGGGTTGACGAGATTGTAAGTGGAGTTGGTGGCGACTTGATTATCGACGGTTTGATGAGCGAGGGCATGTCTGTTTCTCACATAGTTGTTTTGAGGGCTAATCCCTTGTTGTTGGGTAAACGGCTTTTTGGTCGAGGCTACTCTAAGGCGAAGGTTATGGAAAACGTTGAGGCTGAGGTTATGGGTGTCTGCCTCTATGACTCGCTTTGGTGCGACAATGTCCTTGAAGTGGACGCAACCCAAGAAGTCGACTTGAATGCGGTGTTGGCGTGGCTTAGTGAAGGCGGCAGGAAGATAATTGAAGTAGACTGGATGCGCGATTTCCGGGCGTTTCTATCGGAGTCGTCTTCCCAAGTCCAAGACGAAGCCTAAAATGATGTATGTTAGTATCGGCACTATAAAGTATTCTCTGCCAAACAATACTGGGAGGGCGCTTATGAACAGTAGTATCAGTGTTTTCGGGGGTTTTTTGAAGTGTATTTTTTTGTAGGCGGGGTATTTGATTTCGCTTATCATCAGGTAAGAGAGGACTGTTGCTGAGAATACTATGTGGTATGTGGTGAGCGTTTTTCCCGTGAATATGAGTGACGCGAAGAATCCTCCGACGGCTGGCGTGGGAAGTCCTGTGAACGTTGTCTTGTCTTCCAGTATGTTGAACCTGGCCAAGCGTATTGCGCTGCATATTGGTATCAGCACTACAGCTATTGCTTCGTTGAAGCCTAGGTAGTGTTGGTAGATGAGTATTGCTGGGGCTATTCCGAATGAGACCATGTCTGCCAGTGAGTCAAGTTCCATTCCCAGTCGGGATTCTTTTTTGAGCACTCTTGCGAAGAATCCGTCGCCGGCGTCGGCCATCATTGCCAGCAGGATTAAGAGTGCTGCCTTGTTGTAGTCTGCTTCTATGGAGTAGAGTATTGAGCCGAAGCCCAGTATCAGGTTCATGAGCGTCAGCGTGTCTGGTATTCTGAGGAATATGTTTTTACTTTTCATTTAATCCTCCCGACTATTGTTTCGCCTGCTTTGACTTTGTCCCCTACTTTGACGCACACTTCTGTTTTTTCCGGAAGCGTTAGGTTTGTTCTTGAGCCGAACCTTATCATACCTACTTTATCTCCTATTAAAACTTTATCGCCTACGTTAATCCACGTCACGATTCTCCTGGCGAACAATCCCGCAATCTGCGTTACTTCTGCGTTCAAGTCGTCGCCTTCTATTCCAATTATGTTCCTCTCGTTGAATTCATTAGACATGTTGTCGTAGGCTGAAATCCTGCGTCCTCTCTTATACTTCATGTAGCTTATTCTTCCGCTTAGGGGCGACCTGTTTATGTGAACGTCAAACGGCGACAAACGTATTTTAATCACTTTGGCTTTTCCTCCGATAAAATCGTTTAAAACGCTCTCGTCTACTTCAACCACTGTTCCATCCGCAGGCGATACAAAAACACCTTTTTCTGAGGGAATATCTCTAGCAGGGTCTCTGAAAAAATAGAATGTGAACAACGTCATGGCGTAAAACATTATGGTAAAAATCTTAGAGTAAACTAGGAGCATTGTACCCAAGACCGCGAAGAATATGCCGTAACACAAACCCTCTTTCACTATGGGCGACCGCATGGTTATAATATAAAATCGATTATATTAATCTATGCTAAAGAAAATACGCCGCATGATTGAGTCACCGCTGCCAGTGCAGAAGGGACGGCGCGGTAAGTGTGTTCCGGACAAGTGTGATGCTGCTTGTTGTCGGCTTCCTGTGAAGTGTGTTTTCTTGAGCAAGCAAAACTGGTGCATGATTTATTCGTTAAGGTCGCCGCAATGCAGGAGATTCCCCCGATGCGAGAGGGATTTGAATGATGTCAAGGAGTGTGGTTTTGTCTGGGATTAGTGCCCTCGTTTTTTTACTTATTCTTGTGGAAAATAATCAGGGTTAAGGCTGCAATCCAACTTGTTATGGACAGCCATTTGCTGTACGCCTCGGTTTTGTTTTCCTCGAATCTTACTGTGATTTCGTATGGCTCGTCTTCTGGGGGCGCTGTTACCTGTAAAAAGATATCGTCTCTGTCTAGGGGAATTCGTTTTCCGTTCGCGTAGGCGTGCCAGTTTGGGAAATACGATGAGGATAGCGTGATTTTTGAGGTCTCGTTTGTTTTAACTCTGAGGCTTATTGTCTTAACCCCAAAGTTTGTTATACTAGCTTTTGCGGTTCCCTCTGTCTTAACTATGAAACTGTTTTGGTTGTTTTTGTACCTGTAAATCGAGAAGTTTCCTGCCTCTTTTACTTTCTGGAAGTCTTCTTTTCTGTTGAAAAAGTTTTTTGATTTGTTGGACCACAAAACAAGGTACTCTATGTTAAGTTTGTTTAAGCCGTCAGTGAGTGTCTTGTAATTCATGCTCTCAATTTGCATATCCAATATTACGCCTTCTCCAGTGTTTGTCTTGTTCCCAGTCCAAAAGGGGTTGTAATACGGTAGTGGTCCGCCGATAAACTTAACGTTTTCGGCATAGATTGGACCTAAAGCCGTGCTGTAGCCTGAACCCCATGGACTGTTTTTCGGGAAAATATTTGTGTCCTCCACTAGGACTCTTCCTTCGGCGTTGAGTTTAATCCACTCCAGTGTTTGCTCAACGTCTTGAGGCAGGCCTACGGCAAGAATGTTATCCTCGTTCATCACACTCTTTTCGTTCGTTATGACCTTCGTCAGAGAAAAGTTTAGCGGTAGTGTGCCCAAAATCGGGCTCATGATTGCTAGGCACAAGGCAATTGCTGTTATCTCCCCAAATCTGTTTTTCAGATTCATGGAGATGCCTAAGCCCGCTACTATCACAATATACATGCCTAAAAGCGGCATTAGGTGCATCAGTTGCAACGTCTGGAGATACGGAATCGCCGAACCATAAAACGAGATAACATAAAGCAACAGAGGATAGATTGACAGAAACTTTATGGAACAATTCTCGTCTGCCATACAACGCTTGTAGCCCGCATACGCGAAAGGTATCAGCACTAAAGGTATGCCAAACAGCAGATAAAGATGGTAGTTAATGAAACCCAATATTGTTTTGACGACAGCGAAAGGTATCTCCGTCCGCAGGCTACCGTATCCACTAACATAATACACTGCACTCGGGATTATCCAGAATGCTGAGAGCAGGAGGGGTGTTGCAAGAATAACTAGTATTGTCTGCTTGTTCGTGTTCTTTGTTAGCGCTAAGTAGGCAGTTATCCCCACAGCAACACCTATCGCCACGATTGAATGCGTTAGCAGGATTATCGTAAACACCAGTGAGGCGCTGATTAGCTGTTTTAGCTGTTTTGTCTTATGGTATCTATGTAAGAATGCGAAAACCAGCGGTGAAAGGCCTGCCGCGAAAACGGACGATGTCATGCCCCAGTAAAGTGTTTCAATGTGCCTGAACGTGGGGACTACGCTGAGCAGTCCGATGACTGCGGACTCAGTGTTTTTCAACCGAAGTTCTTTCGCAAGAACGTATGTTGATATTGGCGCAACCAGCAAAGCAAGTAAAAAAAATATTCTGTATGCTGTGGCCACTGACACAAAACCGAGCGAACCCACATGAATGAGCGAGATAATCAAGGCGCTTCCTGGAAAGTAGTGGTACATGATGGGGTATCCTGCGTAAAAGTATGGGCTCCATCCTATCGCGTTGTGGAAGACGGGAATCAAGTATTCGGCCGTGTACCATGCTTGATAGTAGTGGTACGGGTGGTCGTCTGTTGTTATTACGCCGCTGGATATGATTCCATAGCGCCATGCGAGGAAGAGTGTGGTAAACAACAGCCATGCCAGAAAAATGTGTTGGCCTTTTTTTTCTAGGATTTTTTCTGGGTTGTGGTTTTCCCATATTTTGTTTATGAAATTTTGTCCGAATATTTGGCTTGGTTTGGGTGCGAACTCGAGTATGACGTATAATACGTATGTTGTGAGCGATAGTGGTAGGACTATTAGGGTTATGTACTCCCATGTGGGGTAATCCCATATTGTTGTGAGTGTTGTGTAAACTGTCAGAGAGATGATGGTTGCTGCCAGCAGAATGTTGCATGCTAATGTCAGATAAAGTATTTTCGCTATTCTGCTGTTTTTAACCCAGGTTTCCAGCAGAATAAGTTCGACTGGGATGGGGGTGAAGAGCAGGTAAACTAACTCTAGGTTGTGGTGTATCATGTAAAGGGTGTAAAGAAGTAAGGTGGTTAATGTCAGTATTATTTTAGTTAATGTCGTAAACCGCATATAATATTATCTGCCGGTTGGGGGGATATAATATGGAAGAGGCCAGGTCTTGGGAGCTTTTCTGGAGTTCATCTAATTCTTTCGTCAAGTTTTTCAGGGAATACTACTTCAACAGGGTTTTCTCAGGTTTCGTCCAAGGTTTTGCTTCTGCAGAAGACACTGTTCTAGAGGTCGGGTGTGGTCAAGGCTCCAGCCGAAAATACTTTAAGAACTACATTGGCGTTGATTTTTGCCGGCAGCCTCTTGACGGCTCTAAAGGCTTTTTTGTCGTTGGCGATGTTAGTCACCTGCCGTTCAAAGACTCTTCAATTGATGTACTGTGGAGTCAGGGTCTCCTCGAGCATCTTCCAAATCCAGAGGCGGCTGTGCGGGAAATGTACAGGGTTTCAAGAAAAAATGTTGTAGGAATTGTTCCCTCACTACTGTTTCTGCCGTGGTACCACTTATCAAGAATCTCTCCATCTCTCTGGCCATGGATGCCCCAGAGATTCTACTCAAAAGAAGATGTTGAGATGCTGGTTCGAGAGTACCCTACGCCTGCGGTAACTTACCTTCTGAAGACATTCGGCCTGTGCATTGGTTTCTCCATCAAAAAACCCCGTAAAACAGTTCTCAAGGATTATTACGAGCATGAGGGGTCATTAGGCGTTAGAATGGATTTAATGTACAATAACTCAAACAAGTTCCGAAACTGGTATCACAACCGTCGGAGAGAATTAACTGAACGTGAGTTGGTTGATTTGATAACTCCTCAATCTTTTTATGCAGACATTGGCTGCGGTGAAGGCCAGTTCATAGACTACGTGCGCGGGAAATGTAAGTTTATGTTGGCGTGTGATCTGTCATCCAGCTACCTTAAAACTGTGCGTAAAAATAAATTTGAGTCTCTTCTGGTTAACGCTGATGTTGAGTTGCTGCCGTTCAAAAGCGATTCATTTGATGTTGTAAGCTGTATGGAAACTCTGGAGCACGTACCCGACTATGTGAGTGCATTGGATGAGTTGTTAAGAACCTCTCGAAAATATGTTCTAATAACAATTCCCACTGAGAGATCTAATCTGGTCTATAATTTTGCAAGAAGGTTATTTGGTGGGAGAGTGTCCATTACGGATGGTTTTGATCGGCCGTTTAGAGGACACATCCACTCATTCAAACCGGATCACATAGTGGATTATGCTAAAAAACGAAAGATTAAAGTAAAAAAAATAGTTCCAGTGCATGTTCTGGCTGTAGCACCAATAATGTTTTTTATGGCAGAGAAACTTACGTTTCTAAATTCCTCCCCCAATTTTGTTGTCAGGGCGGTTGATTACATTGAAAATCATCTGAATTTTATGGAACGGAAGGGTATATCCACCATAATGGTTTTGGAGAAACGATGTTAGTATCCCCATGGGAAGCGTCTTTCCCATCGTTCCCTCCAGATTTCTGTTCTCAACTGTTCCATGCGTCTGGTGTACTCCATGGAGTCGATGAATTTTCTTCTCTCGAGTTCTTCCAGTTCTCTTTGAGCTCTCTCCAACTCTGTTTTTGCTCGTGTTTCGTCCGTTAGCTTTTGCAGTCTAGTTACCCTGTTTTGCCATTGGCGTTGTTCTCTCTGTTCTGGAGTCAGCTCCGGCTCGTAGTAGGCTGTAACATCCTTCACTTCGTCTATTTTAGTTACTCGACTTTTTTCTAGTACCGTGCGGCCGCCAAGCACCACTTCGTCTGGAAGCGGTATTGGTGGTTTCTCCTGTATTATATTGCCGTTTGTTGTGTACAGATTCACCACTTCCATGGTGTTTTCATCTTCTCTACCCTTTATGCCCAAAAATGTGCTTGTTCCTGTGTGGAATCTAAGCAGCTTCTGGGGTTCCTCCAGTTTCACAAGCCCGTGCTCTGGTGGCAGGACAACCGAGCCCCCCATTGCTGGTGCCACTCCCGTTGGAGCGATTGTGCCACCGCCGTACGAGCGTGTTCCTATGTTCTCGGCGACTTCTTTAGTGTATCCCATCTGGCTTATGAGGTAAGTTTGCACGCCACCGTACCATCCTGTAAAAGAAACGCCATAGAGTTGTGTGTTCGCTATCGTGGCGTCCAATGCCTTCGCCTGATTAAGACAGCCCATTGCCGTTACCCTAAGCCCTTGTTGTTCTGGACTTATGTCCAAGTCACCCCAACGTTTCTGCCCTGTTGACCCTAAGATAACGCCCATCCTGTACAAAAATTGAGGGTTTCTCCCCAAATCCGGATTATCCTTTAACGCATCTCGCAGTCTACCGTACGCTCCGTCAATGTTCAAATAGAATTTTTCGTTTGTTCTCTCTCCTAACATGCCGTCAACTTCCTTGTACAGTGACCCAACGTCTGCTGATTTAACCACCCCCCCTGCCGGAGCGGGTTTCTCCCCCTCCTTAGGCACCTGAACCTCGACCGCGCCGCCTTTTGGGATTTGGATTGTCTTGCCTTTTTGTTTGGGAGTGAATGTGGCCTCGTCTCCGGCTTGCAGGCTTATGCTTGATTCTCCTTTTGAGGGCGTGGTTACTGTTGTTTTTCCTTCGGGGAGTTTTACTTTAACAGGTTTTTCGGCGTTGGGTAACACTGCCACGTCTTTTTCGTCTAATTCAACTTCCTTCTCCTCGGTTATTGTTCTCGGTATTGTTGCAGCGCCTTCCGTGTCCATGATTTGTGTTCCGCTTGGGAGTGTGTATTTGCCTTTACCTTGTATTCGGCTGCCTGCAGGTACTGTATGCTCTTGACCTGCCTTGTCTGCTGCAATAGTCCTCACTAGTTGAGTGTCTGCCGGCAGTTTAACGTCCATAGGGCTTTTTGCTGTCAGCGTCATGCCCGTTTCTGGGATTCCGACTGTTTCCGGGCCGTTGATTGTTTTCGTTACTTGCGGTATTGGGGGTTTTATTCCGGCTTCGTCAGCCTTCCTTTCTATGACCATTCTTGTTATACCCTCTTTTTTTAGGGTCTGGATTCCTTCGACTCCCGGAATCCTGAACTTTATCTCCCCTTTCGCGACATCGTCTTCAACGATTTCCACGCCTGTGAGAGGTGGTTTGCCTTCCCTGAAAATTTGGTCTGCGTTTGCTTTGGGTGCGGCTCCAAGCAGCATTGAGGCTGCTACGGTTCCCGCAGCCGCCCAGGTGACTAGTCTATGTCTAAACGTGTTTCTCTCAAGAGGTCGCACACGTTTTTCCTCAACGTCGTGCAGTGCTTCAGGGGGTAGTTGTTGTATTGATTCTGTTAGTTTTTGTGTGTCCTTTTCAAGGTTTTTTCTTTTCATTTTCTTAGGGGGGGGGAAGAAGATACTATTTATTCCTACGCAGGCTAGAAATAAAACACGCACTTTTCGCTTAAACTGGTGGTTTTTATGAGACTTTACCCCGAATGTTGCCCATGCATGCTAAGGCAGGCGTTGACTTTCTGCAGCGGCCAGCCTGATGACGTGAAATTCAAGGTTGTTGGAGAGCTTTTACAGTTGTTTTCAAAAGAGTTTTCCCCAGACTCTACGACCATACGGTTGTTTGAGAGAAAGAACGAGATTGTGAAAAAATACACTACAAACAAGGACCCGATGCGTGAGCAGAAGAAGCTTGGTTTGGAGGCTGCGTTGAGTGTTTACGGCGACTTGGAGTATTTTGTTGGCGGCGAAAGTAATCCCGGAAGGAGGTTTAGGCGGGCTGTTTTGGTGGCGTTGGCCGGCAACTCAATAGAGTTCGGCAGGGTTGAGCACCGGTTCGACCCGGCGGACATAGAACGCCATCTCTTCGATTCAATAAACTCTAAGCCGGAGGTGGATGATATCCCCGTCTTCTACGAGCGGGTGACGAAAGCCAGGAAAATACTTTATGTCACAGACAACGCCGGAGAACTTGTTTGCGACAAAATACTTGTTGATGAACTGAAGCGTTACGCGCGCGTTTTTGTCGCTCCGCTTTCAAAGCCCATGCAGGATGATGCTACTGTGGAGGATGTGGAGACGGCGGGCATCGTTTGTGATGTTGTGTCCAAGGGCGAGATGATTGGCTTGTGTTTGGACCGGACTCCTAAGGAATTCAACAGAGTGTTTGCTGTAGCTGATGTTGTTGTGGCCAAAGGCATGGCCTGTTATGAGACTATTGTAGAACACCCTAAGGAGGTTGAAGGCAAGGTTGTTTTGCTGATGAAAGTCAAGTGCACGCCGGTTTCAAGGGATGTTGGAGTCAAACTCGGCTCTACTGTCGTCAAGGCGTTCTAAAACCATTTGCTCAAGCCCTGCTGGGAGAACTCGTTTTTGTACGCGTCAGCAATCTCGCCGGATGTTTTTCTAACGCGCTCTTCGCTGAAGTCGTGTTGCCTGCACAGGAAATCAACCATCCTGTCGGAGTCAACTTTACCCCAATTTATTTCATAGTCTTCTGTGACTTCAGGCTGCAGAAAAATTTTCTCCACTTCATCCAAGTCGAAGTCCAAGTTCAGTTCACTCAACCTTTTTTCCTTAACCACCTGAAGACCCTTCTTGGGTCCGATGCCGCGCACGCCCTCGTTGAAGTCTGTTCCCACCAGAATCGCGACGTCAATAAGCTGCTCTCTCGTGATGCCCAGCTCCTGCAAAACATGTTCGAGGCAGACGATGCTTGACTCGAGGTTTCCGCTTAAAGTCAACCCCTTAACAAGCTGCGGCGCGCCAAAGAGTAGTGCGTCGTAGTCTTGGCTTCCTACGGCCCAAGCATCGTTTTTCTGGCATAGGAGGGCGCATTGTGCTTCGCCTTCTCCGGGCGCCTGTATGTGCGGTATCCCCATAAGCGTCAGGAGTTTTTTGCTGTCTTCTAGCATTTCTTCAGTGAAGATGCTTGTTCGCTGGGCGTGTTTTCTGGCGTCTTCTATGCGGCCTTCCTGTTTGGCCTTCTCCCACTCGGCTTGTGCGTGTTCTTTTGTTTCCCTGCGTTTTTTGAGGGTGTGTTTTTTCAGTTCGGATGGTTTTCCGTCGAACACGTACACTGGTCTTATCCCTAGTTTTAGGAGGCGGCTTGTGCGGTACAACAATCCTGTAAGATGTGAGGTAACGTTCCCGTGAGCGTCCATTAGTGGCGTGCCGTCCGGCTGCCTTATTGACGACAGAAACTGGTACAGGCTGTTGAGTGCGTCTACTGCGATTACTTTTCCGTTCAACTGCTCTAGTTCAAGCGGCTCGTGAGGTATTATGTCCTTCAGGTTGACGCCCATAGTGTTTAAACTATGTGTTTACCGAACCTAATAATATCTTGGAGGCTTTCAGTCTATGCCCCTTAGTTTTGTAATCCACTCTGGGACAATAATGTTCCCAACGATTATCGACTCTATGTGGAGCCTAGTTGCGTCGCCTGTGAGGATTATTTTGCTGCCTTCAAGCGTTATCTCGTTAACGTCCCCCTCCTGCAAGTACACTCCCGGAGTTATGTCGCAGTCCCTCGTCTCGTTGCCGCTGGTATTCTGCAAGAGACTTCTCACAGGCTGCAGCACGCACATGTCACCATACCTGACATACGGGTAAACAAACAGCTTGTTCAACTTAACCTCGCCCAAAGAGATTGTGCTGTCTTTGTCCACGTCAGCCCGCTGCGCCTGCAGGTAACTCAGCGGCCCAATCAATTCGGCGTAGGATTTGGCGCCTTCTGCGCTCGCGTTGCTGTCGAGTATGATGTTTAGTTTGTTTGCTTTGAGCATGATTTCTTTGATGACTTCCATGTTTGTCGGGCAGGTGATGTTGTTTTTAAGGCATACGAACGCGTGGCATACTTTCATTATTTCGTCGTCGTTGTTTCCGGTGAGAAATGCTTCTTTGTCTTGTATTCGTATCCCCTTTTCTCCGCCGCCGACGTTTATCCAGTAAATTCGCTCTTCAGGTTTCTGTGAGGTGGCGCCCAACTCCAGGTTGCAGGATATTATGGTCTTGTTTTTGCTTTCAAAGAGTCCGATGTCGTCCCAGCCGCCGAGTTGGCTTAACGGTATCGTGGACTTGACTGGAACTCCCGCAACCGTTGTCTCATACTGGTAGCTTTCGTGGGGCGTGTTCAAGTAAACGCCCACAGCCAACGCCGCTAAAGCAACAACAAACAACACTACGGTTTTGCTTCTGCCTTCAATAGATTTCACGTCCTCACTGGCCTTAACGTCGCCTACTATCTTCTCTTCCATCTGCCGACTAAATAATATGCTATCGCAAATAAAAACCAAATCCCAGGGATATAATCATGTTTTTCCATATATCATCCATGCCAAGGTTTGAGAAACAGAAGAAGAGCGCTTTAAACAAGCTTAAGGCTTCAGTGCACTCTGGAGACGCTGATGCTGGGATACTGCCCCTGCTTGAGGAAATAAACTTCAAACCAAACTACTATTCGACTTCCAGCTGCGCAGGTCGTGTGTCCCTCCTCAGTGAGTTGGGTGGGAAGGGCGTGGACCGTTTTCTCGGCAAATGGCACCGGAAAATTTCCGTGGCTGATGTTATCAACTCTCTTAAGTCCAAACGAGGCTCAGTCTGGTTTAGATACGAGAGCCCAATACTCCACGTGTGCGCCCGCAGTCTGGACGATGCGAACAAAATCTTGTTTGCAGCCCGCGAGTCCGGATTCAAGCGCTCTGGCATTCAGTCCGCGTCCGAAGAACGTTTAATGCTCGAATTATGCAGCACGGAAAAGATTGATGCGCCGGTTATGTGTGATGGCTTACTGCTGGTGTCTGAAGACTACCTTCGTTTTCTTGTGGAAGAGGCTAACCGAAAGCATGATGTCAGCATGAAAAAAATCAGCCGGCTTTTGAATGAAATTAAGAAACTTTAGTGCAGGCTCCGCTAGAGTTCGACTTCTTCCTCCAAGATTAATGATTTAAGGCCTGCTTCAGAAACTTTTTTCACGAACTCGACGCCGTCTTCGCGCGAGCCGACTACTGAGCCAAAGTGCATTGGTACTGCAATTTTGGGTTTCATGTGTTTTGCAGCCTCCAAGGCTTCAATGACGTTCATGGTGTATGTTCCGCCCACAGGAAGCATGGCGACGTCGACATTCTTGAGTGATTTTATTTCGGGCGTGAGGTCTGTGTCGCCTGCATGGTAAAGGCGTTTTCCTTCAGCTTCTAGGACGTAGCCTACGCCGAGTCCTGGTGGATGGCTTTTTCTGTTGAATGCTGGCACGACGCTTATCTTACAGTATCCCAGCGAAAACTCTTCCTTGGCTTCGATGACTCGCACGTAACCTGAAAGTTTTTCCGCGGCGCTGCGGGGGGCTACGATTAGTGTGTCATCTTTTTTGATTTTCTGTATGTCTTCTGTGTTGCAGTGGTCGTGGTGTCCGTGCGAGATTAGAATGAGGTCTGCTTTCAGGCTGTTTTCAGGAATCCTGTAAGGGTCAATGTACACTATCTTGTCTTGCGTGTGGATTATGAACGACGCGTGTCCAAGCCACTTAATCCTCATCCTCCAACACCCTCCTGAATAACTCAACGTGGTTTTGCGGCCTAATGAGGTAGTCTAATGCTCTAGGGTTTTTCACTAGTTGATACATGCTACCCCCCCTAGGTAGGCCGACTTCTTTTTTCCGTGTGGGCTTCATATGCCTTAATTTCGGCGTTTTTCCATAACTTTTGTTCGCCTTGAACATTCCGCTCGAAAGCTCAAAGTAAGCTGCCCCATGCTTTTCCTTGAAGAAGCCGTAGTCTGACGCAAAGTCCCTGCAAACCCAGTTAGCCATCTTAAGCTCTTTTTCAGAAGGGTTTATTGTGACGTGGCCGTAGCCGGGCGGAATCAGCACGCAGTCGCCTGCATCAGCTTCAACCACAAAAACGTCCGTAACCCTCGCGCCTTCAAGATTCTGCATCAGATAATGCGCTCTGCCCTCAAGAACCTGATACAGTTCCGGGTAGGATACTGTGGTTTCCGGAACGTTCGGGTGATAGTGGCCTGCCGTCTTAACGTACTCCAAGCCCAGTTTGTTTGGGGGGATTACTGTTATGTCGTATCTCAAGCGGTTTTCAGTTATCACTGTTTTGTCACTGTCGCTCAAACTCAAGTCCCTGTACATAAAATACAATTCCATGTCTTGGGCGGCGGAAAGCCACACCCTATCATACACAACCTCGCTCATTTCACTTAGCCTGCGCACTGAGGGTTTTACGTTGCGGTCGCCGAAAATCATTGCACTCCTATTATATTTAAAAGCAGGTGCTGATTATTAAGTGTGTTTCCACTATGCAGGAGCAGGTAAAGACTGGTGTTGAGGGTTTGGACGAGATTCTTGCCGGCGGCATACCTAAAGGCCATAATGTGTTGCTTGCGGGAAGCTGCGGCACGGGAAAGACTATTCTTGGCGAACAGTTTTTGTTTGACGGCGCCCGCAAGAAGGAGGTGGGAATCTACATCGCGTTGGCGGAGCCTAGGGAAAAGATAGTAAAAAACATGGAGGACTTCAAGTTCTACGACCAGAAGCTGGTTGACTCCGGCATGGTCAAAATCATTGATGTTTCGCAGGACGTGCGCCTTCGCGGGCTTGACATGCAGAATGTTTCAGGCGTCATCAATTTGATTCGGAGTATAGTGCAGGATAACAACGCCAAGAGGGTTGTTTTAGACTCCATAACGTCGCTTGGCGAGGCTTTGGGCGAGGAGAAGAAGATAAGGGATTTTATTTTCGAGCTGGGCATGCAGCTTGCTTACATGGGTTCGACCATGATAATGATTTCCGAGATTCCTCCGCAGACGTTCGTTTACTCGGTGTTCGGTGTTGAGGAGTTCATAGCTGATGGGGTCATACTAATAACCGAGTTCGAGCGTAAGGGCGAGCTCGTTCGCACGCTGCAGGTGATAAAGATGCGTGGCGTGAATCATTCCCGCAACAAGTATGTTTTGAAGATAACGGAGGATGGGGTTAATCTGATTCCGATGTTTAAGGCTATGGTGTAATATGGTTTCGTCAAACTCTTCGGTTTTGGACACCCAGAAGTGGGCTGACTACCTCTCTAACGGGGAGGGTGTTGTTTCGGAGCATACTGTCGGCTTGTATGACGTGCTTTTGACCACCGACAGGGTTATATTGCAAAAGAAGTTCCCGAAGTCCTTCCATGAAGTCAGGTACGAAGACATTCATTCTCTGGAGCATGTCACGCGTATTAATTTTTCCGAAATTCTTAAGGCGGTTGTTTTTTTCGGTCTTTCGGTTTACGCTTACATTCTGTCGCCGAGCAACGGAAGTGACGTCCTGTACAACATAATCAAAAACATTTTCAAGAATTATCTGCCGGAGTTCAAGGACATGCCTCTGAGCACGATAATATACCTGCTTGTCGGCTTATTGTTTGCTCTGGGGCTGCTGCACCTTATAATGTTTTTGTTTTCCACAGTAGGTACACTCAGGATTTCGATAAAAGACAAGCCGCCGATACGGATTCAGACGCCGCTCACCCAAGAAGCCAAAAACCTCATCAAGACCATTGAAGAACGGATTACCGGCGTGAAGTCTGCTACAAAGCCGATGGCTCAGCTAGTTACCTCAGCTGAAGGTGTGACCGAAGTCAAAGACATCAACAAAATCAGAAAACAGATTGAGGACGAAGTGAAGGGATTGGAGAAGAACGCGATACTTGTCGTCTCATCCAAGTCCGAAGACCACATGATTGTCGTGCCATCCCTGCTGGACCTCCTAATCTCGCAGAAAGGCCAGAGCGGCGTATACATCAGCATAAGCCGACCCTACGAGCAGATTATGAAGGAAATGAGCAAACACGGCATAATTGAAGACAAGCTCATATTCATAGACTGCATCTCACACATGGCAGGCAAAGTTCCGGAAGAAAAAGGCAACACAGTGTTCGTGGAAAACCCCTCGTCGCTCGAGGAAATCGGCATGTACGCTGACAAGCTGCTGATGCGCCTACCCGAACCCAAGTTCATTTTCTTGGACTCGTTGGACAGCCTCCTAATCTACAATGACGAGAAGTCCGTGAAAGAATTCGCCCACTTCATGATAAACAAGATGCGTTTGGACAACATCGGCGGAGTAATCCTTTCTATAGAAAAGAAGGAGGTCGAAGGCTTGATTAAAACGCTGGTGCCGATGTGCGACAAAGGCATTAAGCTATAACTTCAGTTACCCGCATCCTCAGCTCATTTAATTTGTTTTTCTTTATCCAAGCTTAATATATTCTCTGAACCATGGCATTCGACCCAAAAAAAATAAGGGAGGACGCTAAAAAAAACTGGCAGCGCACGTGGATTGAGTCCGCGAAATTGATTCCTCAGGAGTCTGGAGTAGACTACTCTGGGGGCGAAGGCAGGGCTCACCCTATCCACGAGTTGGTTCAGAAAACAAGGAAGGTTTTCCTCGAGCTGGGTTTCGACGAAGTCGAGAACCCGGTTTTCATCTCCGAGGAAGACGTGTACAAGCAGTATGGTCCTGAAGCGCCCGTCATACTCGACAGAGTTTATTACCTCGCGGGACTCCCAAGACCAGACATCGGTTTAAGCCAAGCCAAGATGCAGGAAGTTAAGGCTGTTGCAGACGTGTCTGACGAAGCGCTTAAAGGTGTTTTCAGAGAGTACCGGGAGGGCGTGATTGAGGGCGACAACATGCTTGAGGAGATGACAAAACGCCTTAAGGTTAGCGCGGAGCAGGCTGCTCAGATAATCGGCTTGTTCCCTGAGTTCCGTAACATCACTCCCGTCGCAGGCAAGACTACTTTGCGTTCTCACATGACTGGCGCGTGGTTTCCTACTATTGCGGCCATGAAGCATGGCAAGTTGCCGTTGAAGCTTTTTTCGGTCGGGCTTAGGTTCAGGCGGGAGCAGAAAGTGGATTCAACGCACCTTAGGGCTCACTACGGCGGCTCGATGGTTGTGGTGGACGAAAACATGAGCCTTAAATCCGGCATGACGTTGACTGAAAAAATCTTGAACAAACTGGAGTTCGGCAACATACGTTTCGTGAAAAAGAAGGCCACGTCAAACTACTATGCGCCCGACACCGAGTATGAAGTTTATTCCGGAGACATTGAGGTAGCCGACGCCGGCATGTACTCTCCTGTCGCGCTCGCGAACTATGACATACCCTACCCTGTCTTTAATTTGGGTTTTGGTTTGGAGCGCATACTCATGGTCAGGAACAAGATTGGGGATGTGCGAGAGTTGCTGTATCCTCAGTTTTATCAGGTGGTCGACTTCAGTGACGAAGAGTTGGCTGGGCAGGTGTGCGTCAGCAGGAAGCCTTCAACCCATGAGGGTGTTTTGCTTGCTGAGGCGATAAAGAAAACGGCCTTGAAGAATGCGACTCAGGCGTCTCCGTGCTCTTTCGAAGCTTACCGTGGCGTACTATCCGGGAAAAAGATGGTCGCGAGTGTTGTGGAACGGGAATCCGGCAGCAGGCTCCTGGGTCCGGCGGCGTCAAACAGCATTTACGTTAAGGATGGGAGCGTTTACGGCCTCCCAGACGACACATCGAAGCTGAAAAACAACATGAAGGCTGTAAAAGAAACTGGCGTGAGACTGGACTTCAACTTCATGGACGCTCTGTCAGACTACGTTGCTGCTGAAGTGGAAGACAGAATTAGAGCAGGCAACACTGAAGGTTTCGTCCAAGTTAAGATGGCTAAGACCGCAGCCGACGTGAATATTAGCGTGAGCGACCAAGCTAGGCGCTTCATAACCTCCAAAAACAAGGTTATCTCCCTGAAGGGCCCTGTTTTTATGGCAGTGGAGTTCAAGGTTCTTTAAGCAAGTAACCCATAAAAAAACACGCTGAGTATTCCGTATATTATTCTGTACTCCATAATATTACTGATGGTCCACCGTGAGAAAATAAAGTTTGCTCGCACAGGCGACAAGACAGTAGACGAAGGCTTGGACAAGCTTGAGGAAGCGTTCTCCAGACTCAAACCCAAGGGCATACTACACGCGGTGGGCGAGAAGCTTAGGACTCCTGAAGGCGTGGAAAGACGCATAATGACCGAGCTTTCTGGAGCGCCGTTCGAGTCGGGCATAAGCTGGAATGAAATATCCTCCAAGCTTCGCAGGCGCTATTCTTCCGGAGTCATGTCAGAGTTTCGTGAAGACCGGCTTCAGACGGTCGACCAGATTGTGGCCGACGCGAAGTCTCTCGGAGAACACATGCCCATGGATGTTGTTTCCGGGATACTGAAATCCTGCCGCAGCCTAGAGGAATTAGAGCACGTCCGCGACAAAGTCGAGCGGCGTGTCATGATGGGCGAAGGCTCTTTTTCAACAATGCTCCCGGCTTACGCAGTACAAGCGCTCATGCATAAGCAGGGCGTCCATCCTGCTGGCAGAAAAGCCGGAGGACGACGCGTGCTGAAGACTGCCGTAGGACTGACGGTTGCGGCTGCTGCTGTGGGCGCAGCTTTTCTTTTATCCAAGATCGAGTTTCCTGAAAAACACTACACACTTGACCACTACCGGGAAACCAGCCCCCGTATGTCTGCGGCTGCTGAGCGGTTTTTCCCAGACGACCCTAAGACGCGATTGCACGCTCTCGAGTACTTGGACCGCTTGGACATGACCCAACGGTGGGACGGCAGCATGGACGTGGAAGGAAGGCGAGACGGCATAGTGCAGAAAAACTGGACCCGCTACCAGTGGGACGACTTAAGGTCGAACATACTTGACGGAAGATACGATTTTGAGGCTGCTGAAAAATACAACAAAGCATACGACCGGCAAATAGCTGAAACCTCAGCGACACTGGGCGCGCTCGTGCCCAAGAGCCCTACGGTTTCTTCAAAACAGTTGGGTGAACGCCTCCGCGGCTTTAAGATGGTTCACATAAACGAGGAACACTACAACCCCAAGCACGTGCAGTACGAAGGCGACTTGATTGAAATGCTCGCTAAAGACAAGCCCCTGCGCATCGGGATGGAGCACTTTGACGAAGACTATCAAGACTACTTGGACCGTTATTTTTCAGGCGAAATAAGCATGAAACCCCTGTTACGGAGGATGGAAGCCAACATGACTTCCGATGCGTTCATAGGCCTTTCAGCAAAACTCAGGGAATACGAGCCGATGTTCGACCGACTCAGGGCGCTAAACAAATCCGGCGCACGCATCCGAGTCATCGCCATGGAGCGCGGCTACGACGAGCAGGAAGTGTATGCGCCATACGATTTTTATTTGAGGGACCGGCACATGAGCGAGAGGCTTTCGTCTGTCGTGCAGGCTGACCGCGCAGCCGGAGTGGATGCGAGGTATGTGACCGTCACTGGTAAAGCTCATGCGTTCTGCCCTAGGCACCTGCCCGCGTGGGTTAAGAGTAAAACCGGCTTGGATTCGGCGACTATAGTCTTCGGCGACCAGTCGTTCATGACTGATGCTCACGAGTTTCTGATTGAGAGCGGTCGTTCAGGCGGGCCTGACCAGCAGCTTAAGAAAGAGATTTTAGGCTCCAACATGTTTTACATTGAGTCCAGCGAAAAGGGCGTGGAAGTCCGGGATTTGAGCAAAGCAAAATAGGCTATTCTTCCCCCCACAAGTCCTGAAAGTATTGTTCATAATACTGCGCGGTTTTTTCGTCTGTGATTACGACGTCTGCTTCGTTGTTTTTCTCCAGGGCATAGTATGACAGGTTTGTGCTCCCGATGAGTATGGTGCGGCCGTCCACGATGATGAGTTTAGCGTGCGTTGTAACGTCTTCAGGGTCGTATTTTATTTTCACGCCGTTTTTCTTCAAATAGTCTATGGCGTTGTTTTCCTTCGAGTATTCGTCGACAACAATTTTGACGTCTACCCCGCGTTTTTTCGCCGCAATCAAGTCTTCGATGATGACATTCATGCTGCTGTTAGGGTAATTTTCGTAGTATTTGACTTCGAAGGACACGATGTGTACTGACTCCTTGGCGTCGTTAAGTACCTTGTGCAGCTGCTGGAAGTACCCTCTGTCAGAGACTGGAACCACATCCACGCGGTCGATGCAGTTTTTGCGCGGGCAGACTCGCTCATCAGACAGCCATACGGTCTCAACTC